>QHZK01000163.1 GCA_003224635.1 Acidobacteriota bacterium
GCCACTCTGGCGCCGTTCGGGCGGAAGTGACGCGTTCTTGACAACACGCACCCCGGAGTGGGACCGGCAGTAGCCTGAGATTCCGTACTCAACCCCGGTCCGGTAACGCACTTCCGGCGCAACAAGCAGGTGGAGAGCTACCCGGGCCTGACAAAGCCCACGCCGGTATCGAGAGGCTTCTGCAGGCCTGCAAATCCGGATTCTTACTGAGACCGGCTAGCCCCTAGCCCCTGCTCGTTTCGACTCGCCCTTTTCGATGGGGGCGTCGACGAGGTTGCCCCACTCCGTCCAGCTACCGTCGTAGTTGCGAACTTTGTCGAATCCAAGCAAGTACTTGAGGACAAACCACGTATGGGAGCTGCGCTCGCCGATTCGGCAGTAAGCTATGGCTTCGCGGTCCGGCCGTACGCCTTCCTTGACGAGCTCGTCGTAGGACTTGAAGGTGCCGTCGTCGTTGGCGGCTTTTGCCCAGGGAACGCTGATGGCGCCCGGAATGTGTCCACCCCGCTGGGCCGTCTCCGACATCCCTGGAGGAGCAATCACTTTGCCGGTGAACTCGTCTGGCGACCGCACGTCGACGAGGTGCGCATTCTTCTTGTCCAGGACCTGGAAGATCAGCTCACGGTGGGCCCGGATGTTCTCGTCGGGCTGGCTTGCCTTATAGCTGGTCGGTGTGGTCTGGGGGACCTGGGTGGTGAAAGGCCGCCCCTCGAGCTCCCACTTCTTGCGTCCTCCGTTCATCAGCCGCGCGTCCTTGTGGCCAAAGTACTTGAGCTGCCACAAGGCGTAAGCCGCGAACCAGTTGTTGTTGTCACCATAGAGCACCACGGTAGTATCGCTCGAGATGCCCGACTTGCCCGCCAACTCTTCCAGTTGCTTCTGGCCCAGGAGATCGCGGCGCACGTTGTCCTGCAGCTGGGTTTGCCAGTTCCAGGCCACAGCGCCCTCGATATGACCTTTCTCGTAGGCGGTGGTGTCCACGTCAACCTCGACGATCCGGACCTTCGGGTCCTTCGTGTGTTGAGCCACCCAGTCCGTACTTACCAGAACTTCCGGATGCTTGTAATCACCCATTTGCGGAATCCCTCCTTTTTGACTCTTGGACTTCACCTGCGGAATTTGGAATCTGTGCCTTGATAACGGCTTCAACAACAGCAACGACTGGCGCGGGAGTAAAAATCACGGCAGGCGCACTCGGAATTCGGTCGGTGCATGGCGCTTTATATATCACAAAGCACGACAGCTTGGCAACCTCTAGCCAGCTTCCAGTCTAGGCAAGATGAGTAGCCTTGGGGTTTCTAAGAGGCCCGCCCTTTCTCCGCACGTGGGTCTACGGTCTAGACCCAGGCGTTCTTTAGCGCTTATGATAAGTCGAAAGTTTGACTTTGGCGGCAGGAATCTGGTATACAATAGAGCCAGGGTTTTGGACACGAAGTGTAACGGCGTACGGCAAAACGGCCAGGCGTGGGTATCCTTAAGAATTAAAAAGAGTTAGCTACAAGAGGGGGCGCGAAGGCTCGTTCACAGCCCTCGAAAGGCGACCAATGAGAAAAACCCGAACCGCCTCGTTTCGAAGCGCCGCCCGTTCCCGGCGAAGGACGCAAGCCAAGGCGCATGCAACCCGGAAAGATTCGCGCCGGGGTCGCGCGAGCCATTCGATCCAAGCGACCCAAGCCGTATCCATCCGGCAGAAGCGCGACGAGCAATACCTTGCCGCGATCAAAGGCTTCGAGCTTGCAGTTCAGCAGTTCACAAAGCAAAATCTCGAAAAAGCTAAACCCCTCTTCGAAAGGTTGGCGGCGAGCGTGTATCCGGAAGTGGCAGACCGAGCGCGGCTCTACCTGCGTCTCTGCCAGCGGAAGCTAGAACGCTCGGCCCCAGCTCCGAAGACCGCTGCCGACTACTACGCCTTAGGCGTAGCGGAATTGAACGCCCGCAGCCTCGATTCGGCAACCGAGCATTTGACCAAAGCTGACAAGATGCAGCCCAAGCGGGAGCACATCCGATTTGCCTTGGCCGCAGCCTATGCGCTCCAGGGGAATAGCGAAGCAGCACTCGAGCACCTCAAGGCCGCCATCCAGCTAAGGCCTGGAAACGCCTACCAGGCCCGCCACGATGAGGATTTCCAGTCGCTCAGGTCCCACCCTGCCTTTCGAAGCCTGGTTCGGGCGGACGCTTCCGCCTCTGCAGCTACCCCCTGACATAGTCTTCACCTTTCACACTTTCGGCGCCCGATGGTAAACTTTCCTGGTCGGATGACCAGGCGCCAAGTTAGTTGTTCAGAAGAGTCGAGCTCGACACTACCTGTGGGCCGAGCGCCAGCAGACAAAGTCAAACTTTCTTTGAAACCCCGCGTCTAACAGATTCGTAACTATAACTTGGTGCTTGCGAAGCCAAAGAATCCAAAGGAGAACGATAATGAAATCGAGAAGCTTACGCGGCTCGTCCGGACGCGGCCTGCTCGGGCAAGGCCTGGCTCAGGCCTTCGTGCTTGGGATACTTTTCGTCCCGCGCGGGTTAGTCGCCCAGCAAACCGTGACCCCTGCGCAACCGCTCCAGCCTGCTGCTTCCGCGGAAACTGGCAGCAGCACGCCGTCTCGCTCGACAGCCTTGGAATTTAGAACCAATTCAGGCTTCCCAAATTTTCTTGGAGCCTATGAGAGCCCCTGGGTCCCCGGGCCGCCCCTGAACAACTCCGAGCGTCTGCAGAGGCTCATGCAGGGCGGCAAGCTCGAGCTCTCCCTCGAAGATGCAATTGACCTGACGCTCGAAAACAATCTGGATATCGCCTACGCGCGCTACCAGCTTCCGCTGGCTGCCGCCGACTACCTTCGTACCAAGTCCGGCGGCGCGGTGCGCGGAGTGCAAGGCGCTTTCATTTCTAACGCTCTGTTCGCCGGCGCAATCGGCGGGAGCAGCGGCGCCGGCGGGGGCGGCGGCACCGGCAACACGGGCGGGTTCAGCGGCGGCGGCGGCACCTCTAACCTGGGCTCGGCGGGTTGCTGCGACCCCTTCGCCGGCTTCAGCGTAGGATTCAATCAACGCGCCACGCCGCTAAACTCCGAGGTCCTGACGGGCATTCCCGTGGCCAATTCTCACAACGCCAGCGTTAACACATTTTTCGGCCAGGGTTTCCTGACTGGTACCAGCTACGTGATCGCAGTGGATGGCACGCGGCAGACTTCGAACGGGAGCTTCCTCCTGTTCAACCCTGAGGTTCCGTCGTTCGCGGGCATCACGGTCAGCCAGCCGTTGCTCAAAGGATTTGGCTATCGAGCCAACGCCGCGTCCTTGCGCATCGCCAAGAACGACCTCAAAGTCTCCGATAGCGTCTTCCGCCAGCAGGTCATCACCACCGTGGCGACCGTTGTGAATCTGTATTCCGACCTCCTGTACTACCGTGACAACGTCCGCGTGGCGCAGGAAGCGGTGAACTACGCCCAGAAGTTACTGGCTGACAACAAGCGCCAGGTCGAGATCGGCACGCTGGCGCCCATCGAGGTGGTACGCGCCGAATCCGAATTGGCGACGGACGAGCAGAACCTGATCGTCGCCCAGACCAGCTACCAGCAACAGCAAGAGTTGATCAAGACGGCGATTGCGAAGCACGTGAATGCCGACCTCGCTGGGGTTCAAATCGACGCTACCGATAAACTGCCCGAGCCCGCCGAGAACGATATCCCGCCGCTCGAAGCTGCCCTGGCCGAAGCCGCCAGAAACCGGCCCGAGGTGGAGCAGGCCGGCCTGAACATCCGGAATGCCGAATACACTATTCAATCCACGCGCAGCGGCCTGCTTCCCCAACTCAACGTCTTCGCCACCTACGCCGCGTCGGGGCTGGGCGGAAACCGCCTTGTTTGCCCGGCAAACTACACCCCGGCTGGCGGGCAGTGTGTGTCGTCGACAAACCTGACCGCGCCGATAGTTATTCAGTCGGGCGGCCTCGGACAGTCGCTAAGCCAGGTGCTGCACGGCACCTATGGAGATTACTCGCTCGGTTTCAGCTTCGTCGTCCCCATCCGCAACCGGCAGGCGCAAGCCGACGCGGCCACTGCGCTTTTACAAGAGCGCCAGTTGCGCACCTCGCTTCAGCGGACGAGGAACCAGGTGGAGCAGGACGTGCGCAGCGCCGAGATTGCCGTGACCCAGGCCAAGGCTCAGGTCAACGCCGCGGTCAAGGCCACCGTTCTGGCGCGCGAAACCATGGAGGCCGAGCAGAAGAAGTTCCAGTTGGGCGAGTCCACTGTCTTTAACGTCATCCTGACGCAGCGCGACTTGGCCACGGCGGAGGGCAATGAAGCCAGGGCGCGGTCCACCTACGCCAAGGCCCTGACCCAGTTCCGGCAGGCTACGGCAACCATCCTGGACCAGTACCACATCCAGATGGCCGACGCCAGGGAGGGGCAGATTCGCAAGGCCCCCAACATCCCCGGCGCGCCCGAGGAGGCCAAGCCCGGGCAAGCCAGCGCCAGCAACCCGTAGTAAGTTGCGCGCTGTAGCGGGCGTCTATGAGCGCCGAAAACCCGGCGGTCACAGACCGCCGCTACAGCCAACCTTTGCCACTTGTCCGCCATTCTTCCGCTTGTCCCCGGCGCTGCAACTGGAATAAGATGCAGGTGTGGGAATAAAAAAGAGCGATAAAGCCGGTGCGGACGTGGCGGACCGCGCGCGGATCGAGCAGGGCTCAGGTGCCGGTCGTCAGCCGTCGGCAGCGGAAGGCCGCTGGGAAGAAGAGACCCTGAAACCCGCGCTCCAGATGTCCCCCGAGCGCGAGACGTCGTTCACCACCGTGTCCGGCGTGCCCGTCGAGCGCCTTTACACCCCAGCCGATCTTGCCGGTTTTGATTACCACCGCGACCTGGGCGACCCGGGCGAGTATCCTTTCACGCGCGGCATCCACCCGACGATGTACCGGGGAAGAGTCTGGACGATGCGCCAGTTCTCCGGCTTCGCGGCGCCTGAGGACACCAACCGGCGGCTCCACTATCTCTTGAAGCAGGGCCAGACGGGCCTCTCCATCGCCTTTGACTTGCCTACGCTCATGGGTTACGACAGCGACCATCCGCTGGCCGAGGGCGAGGTGGGCAAGTGCGGCGTCGCCGTCTCTTCACTCGAAGACATGGAGACCCTGCTGGCCGGGCTGCCGCTCGAGCAGGTCACTACCTCGATGACCATCAACTCGCCCGCGGCCATCATCTGGGCGATGTATCTGGCAGTGGCGGAGAAGAACGGCGCCAACTGGAAGAAGATCTCGGGCACCACACAGAACGACATCCTGAAGGAGTACATCGCGCAGAAGGAGTACATTTTCCCCCCCGAGCCGTCGATGCGCCTGGTGGTGGATACGATCGCTTTCGGCGCGCGCGAAGTCCCGCGCTGGAACCCCATCTCGATCAGCGGCTACCACATCCGGGAAGCGGGCTCGACTGCCGTCCAGGAGCTGGCTTTCACGCTGCGCGACGGCATTGAATACGTCGAATGGGTCGAGCGCGCGGGCCTGGCCGTGGACGAATTCGCCCCGCGCCTGAGCTTCTTCTTCAACGCCCACAACGACCTGTTCGAGGAGGTCGCCAAGTACCGCGCCGCGCGCAAGGTCTGGGCTAAAGTATGCCGGGAGCGATTCGGCGCTAAGGATCCCCGCTCCTGGCGCTGCCGCTTCCACACTCAGACGGCGGGGTGCTCGCTCACGGCGCAGCAACCCTACAACAACGTGGTCCGCACCACGGTCCAGGCGCTTGCCGGAGTGCTGGGCGGGACGCAGTCCCTGCACACGAATTCCCTCGACGAGGCCTGGGCGCTGCCCACCCAGGAAGCTGCGACGCTCGCGCTCAGGACCCAGCAGGTGATCGCGCACGAGAGCGGCGTGATCAACACGGCCGATCCGCTGGCGGGGTCGTACTTCGTCGAAAGGCTCACGCTCGATGCCGAGCGCGCTTGCTACGAATACTTTGACAAGATCGACGCCCTCGGCGGCATGGTGGCGGCCATCGAGAAGGGCTTCCCGCAAAAGGAAATCCACGAGGCCGCTTACGCCTATCAGCGCGAGCTCGAGCGCAAGGAGAAGATTATCGTCGGCATCAACGATTTCGTGACGGAGGAAAAGCGGCCCATCGAGCTGCTGGTGATTGACGAGAGCGTGGCGCGCCATCAGCGGCAGAAGCTCGCCAATCTCAAGAAACGGCGTGACAGCGCCCGCGTCCAGCGCACGCTTGAGGCGCTGGGCAGCGCCGCCTCGACCGACGCCAACCTGATGCCGTATATCCTCGAAGGCGTCCGTGCCTATGCAACCTTGGGTGAGATGTGCGATGTGCTGCGGCGCGTGTTTGGGACGTACGAGGAGCCTGCGTTTCGGTAACAGAAAGAAGCCCAATGCTCCGGAGGCCGTCATGTCGAAACTAGCTAATGCGTCACCAGAGTTTCTTGCGAACCATTTCATTACCTACCTATTTGAGAAATATCCGCGGAACAAACATGTCCGCCGTGTGGCATCCTGGGTCGGCCTGATCCTATTAGGGATTGAGAAGATCGCAACTCGCAATTGGATTCCTCGGGATCGTCAACTCCGATTCGACTACGGCGGGAGATCCTTCAAGGCTAAGTTCAACCATAAGGCCGGAGGAAAGCTGCGCGGCGGGATCGACATCGTGGAGGTGTTGCCCGGCCGAGGAGCACCGGAGGGCAAAACTGTTAAATCCATCACAAGCCTTAAGGATGCCGAAAAGTTTTACAAGAGCCCGTCGTCGAAACTGGTGCGCCGCTTTCCTCGGATGGCCACGCCCTAAAGATCTTCTGCGGCAGGGAGGCAGCGACATTACCAACGAAGAGCTCGAACGTGGCTTGGAGGCGCATGAACAACGTATGTCACGCGTCGAAGAGAATCTGGTGGTGCAGGGCGAGATGCTGAATCGCATCGATCAACGGCTGGACCGGCTAACGGCGCTGTTTGAGCAAAGCGAGGCCGCGCGCGCCGAGGATCGCGAGCGGATTCGGCTCCTGCAAGGGGCCATGACATCTCTCTTCGAGCACATGGAGGCGTTCATTCGCGGCCTGCGGCCGAACGGCCACGAAGACCACGAAGACAAGGCAGGGGATGCCTGATCGACGTATTCGCGTATTGGTCGCTAAACCCGGCCTCGACGGCCACGATCGAGGCGCGAAGATCGTGGCGCGCGCCCTGCGGGACGCCGGCATGGAGGTGATCTACACCGGCCTGAGGCAGACGCCCGAGCAGATTGCGACCGCGGCGCTTCAGGAGGACGTCGACGCCATCGGCATCTCGATTCTTTCCGGCGCGCACAACACCATCCTGCCGAGGATCTGCGAACTGCTGCGCGCCCAGGGTTTGGACGACGTCATGCTGCTCGTCGGCGGCATTATCCCGGACGAAGACATCCCCGGGTTGAAACAGGGGGGCGTGACGGAAGTCTTCCAGCCCGGCGCGTCAACCGAAGACATCGTGGAATTCATTCGCTCACGCGTGAAGCAGAGGGCGTAGCGGGCACACTGCGTGAACCAGCCCGAAGCGGTTGCAAACTCCTCACAACTCTCGAAGCGCGCGGCTCGGCGGCTGATCCAGCGGGCTCTTGTGCTTACCGGGCGCGACCGCCACGTGCGCGAGCATATTCGCGAAGCGCGCCTCACCATGCTCTGGGTGCTCGAGGACTGGGGATTCGCCTGGACCGTCCACCTCGATCGGGGGAAGATCGAGTTCGACCGCCGCCCGGCGAAGAAGCCGGACGTGACTCTCACCTGGCGGACCGCCGCCGAGTTTTTCGAGGCTGAGAAAGAGAACTGGCGCGCGGAAAGTTTTGAGTATAGCGGCCCCCAAGAGTTGATGAGAACCCTCGAACGTCTCTACCATTCCTTCTCTGTGTCGCTCGGCGGGGTGCTGAGAAATCCAGTCGACGAAAACGGCGATCCGCTGGTGTAGGAGGTTCGGAGTTCGGGGTTCGGAGTTCAGGGTCAGGGTTCGGCATCGCCGTCCTACCTGCTGCGACGGCCGGAAGGGGAGAGGCGCGCATGGCTGGGAAGATCCTGGTGGTGGGCAGCCTGAACATGGACCTGGTCGGCTGCGCCTCGCGCATCCCGGTGGCGGGCGAGACCGTTACCGGCCGCGCCTTCTTCGACGAGCCCGGAGGCAAGGGCGCGAACCAGGCTTACGCCGCGGCCCGGCTGGGCGGCAAGGTCGCGATGCTGGGCCGCGTGGGCTCGGACGATTACGGCCGGCGGATGCGGGGCAATCTCGAGCGGGTGGGCTGCGACGTGAGTGGCGTAATGCCAATTCCCAATTGCGCGAGCGGTATCGCGCTCATTTTCGTCGCCGACAGCGGCCAGAACTCCATCATCATCGTGCCCGGCGCGAACGGGCGTTTCTCGCCCGAGGACGTGGAGGCGGCTGCCCAGGAACATTTCCGGGACGCGGCGCTGGTGCTGCTGCAACTCGAGAATCCGGTGGCCACGGTCGTAGCGGCGGCGCGAGCCGCGCGTCGCGCGGGGGCGAGCGTCATCCTGGACCCGGCCCCGGCGCAGACCCTCCCTGACGAACTTTTCCATCTGGTCGACGTGCTCACGCCCAACGAGACGGAAGCCACGGTCCTGGCGGGCCTGCCGCCGGGACGCGTGGACCCGCCCCACGCGATGGCGATTGCGCACTCGCTCCAGGAGCGCGGGGCCCGCGCGGTAATCGTCAAGCTGGGCGAGCAGGGTTGTGTTCTGGCGGCAGAAGGCGCGGCGCGGCGCCTGCCTGCCCCGCGGGTCGAGGCGGTGGATACGACAGCCGCGGGCGACGTGTTCAATGCGGGTCTGGCGGTGGCGCTCGGCGAAGGAATGGACCTGGTTCAAGCGTGCCAGTTTGCGAGCCGGGCCGCCGCCGTCTCCGTTACGCGCATGGGCACGCAGATCGCAGCGCCCACCCGGGATGAAGTCGACGCCTTGGCCGGATAGCTGGGAGCGCGGGCGTCCCGCCCGCTCAGATACGGCGAGTCAGTGCGGTCCCGGCAGCAGCGAGCCCGAGCCCAGGGTCTTGGTGAGAAACTGGAAAGCGAAAAGCCTATGCAACTGATGACCGAGAACTGAATGTCGAAAGCTGATGGCTGACAACTGATAGCTAGCTGACAGCGACGGAGCGACCGCATGGATCTCGATCGAATCCAAGCCGCCTTGCAAGACGCCAAACTCGACGGGTGGTTGTTCTACGACCATCATCATCGCGACCCGATTGCCTATCGCGTGCTCGGGATCGCGCCCGCGATGGTGACGCGGCGGTGGTACTATCTGATCCCAGCCGCGGGCGAGCCCGCGAAGCTCCTGCATCGCATCGAGAAGGGGAATCTAGCCGGCTTGCCCGGCGCCGAGCACGAGTATTCGTCCTGGACCGAGCAACGCGAGAAGCTGAAAGCGATCCTGGCGGGGCAGAAGACCGTGGCCATGCAGTACTCGCCGCTGAATGACATTCCTTATGTGGGGCTGGTCGACGCGGGCACGATCGAGCTGGTAAGGAGTTTGGGCGTCGAGGTGGTCTCGTCCGGGGACCTCGTGCAGTTGTTCGAGGCCCGCTGGTCACCTGCGGCGCTGGCCTCGCACCTCGAAGCCGGGCGCGGCGTTCATGCCGCCGTCCGCCAAGGCTTCACGCTGATCCGCGACGCCATCCTCAGCGACAAGCCCATCGGCGAATACGACGTGCAGCAAGGAATGGCGCGAGCGCTGAGTGCGAGCGCTCTCGCGGCCGACGAAGCGCCTATCGTGGCGGTGAATGCCAATAGCTCCAGGCCGCACTACTCGCCGAGCCAGACCACGTCGCGACCCATACTTCCGGGCGACTTCGTGCTGCTCGATGTGTGGGCCAAGCAACGAATTCCCGGCGCGGTCTACTTCGACATCACCTGGACCGGGTTCGTGGGGGAGGAAGTCCCGCGCCGGTACGCCGAGATTTTCGGCGTGGTCAGGGAGGCGCGCGACGCGGCGGTCACTCTGGTCGAGCGCGCGATGCGAGCCGGCACGACGCTCCACGGCTACGAGGTGGACGACGCCGCGCGCGCCGTCATTACCCGTCACGGCTACGGCGATTATTTCGTTCACCGCACCGGACACTCGATCGGCGAAGACATCCACGGCAACGGCGCCAACATGGACAACTTCGAGACGCGCGACCATCGCCGGATCATTCCCGGAACGTGCTTCTCGGTGGAGCCGGGAATCTACCTTCCCGAGTTCGGAGTGCGGAGCGAGGTGGACGTCTACGTTGAAGAGCGGGACGCGCGGGTCACAGGGGAGGTACAGGAGGCCATTGTTCCAATTCTTGCCGCTTCCGAGTGACGTGTGTTACCTTGGAAAGTCGAAACTTGTAGAGCACAGCGCCCCCGTGAGCCGCAACACTGGGAGGTTCTCTGGGGCCTGCGTGCCTCCAAGGCTTTAACACTGAGGTCACGGAGATGCTCCGTGCGCTCCGTGTTGAGGGTTTGATGGTCGCAGAGTACACGGAGCCGCTGCCTGGAGATGATATGTTGATCCACACTTAAGGGGAAAGAATCTTGGCACGCTGCGAACAAATTTCGCGTTTAGTAGTAGAGGAGATGACCTCATGACGGAGCACGAGCTCAGAACATGCCTCGACGCCGCGGAGAAGAGTCCGGACATGATCGCCCGAG
>QHZK01000599.1 GCA_003224635.1 Acidobacteriota bacterium
TAGATAAACTGCTGGCCGCCCGGCAGCGGTATTTCGGCTCCGGCACGCCGGCGGTCGAGCGCAGCACCGCCTGCCCCGTCACCGACCGCGCGCGCGAGGCGGAGCGCTTCAAGGTCTCTCAGGAGGAACTGGAGGCGATGGTCAGGGAGGCCGTCGCCAAGGCAATCCGGCGTTGAGAGGTCAGGAAACAAAGTTGAAACGTCTACGGTCGAACGGACCAACTGTTCGACTTCTCCACCAGGCCCTGCGCCGGCCGCTTTGCCGTCTCCGTTCACATAAATGACCGCAGGGTGGCGGCCTTCACCGCGCGGGACAAACAACAGTGCGGGCGTTAAGATTCCCGGCTCGCTTTCGTAGATCAACTTCTCGATGCTATAACCCTCGCGGTCGATGGTTCCGAACGGCTTCACGTCCAACCGGCTGGCCTGCGGACTGAAGCCAGCCAGTTCACGCACGTCGCGTCGCATGAGCTCCTTGTTGGCCGTCACGGCCTGCGCGCCTGACAGAGGCGGGCGCGCGGGCCGGCCTTGTTCGACCCTTTTCAAATTCAAGGAAGCGACCGTCTCCCCTCCCAGCGAAACCACCACTTGACCGGATTCTGTCGAGCGCAGGTGTTCTTCGGATTCCGGCTGGATCGGCTGCGCGGGTTCCAGGTCTTCCCTGCCCTTCAGCCAGCGCCCCAGCCAGCTATAGGCCGCCCGGCGACGCGGCGCGATGTACCCGTGTCCGTCATCCGCCTCGAACATGCTGAGTTTTTCCCGCGCGCCCATCAGCGTATACGTGCGCCCGGCCTCGCGGTAGGTTTCCCGCGCGCCGCTGATTGAGAAGAAGTCGCGAATCGCCGACAGAATCAGGTAGGGCTTGGGCGCAAAGGCGTCTACGAAGTCGGCGTGGTCCAGCCCGTCTTTCAGCCACGGCGGGAGGCACTGCTCCGCGTCCTGGGGTCCGATGGTTTCGAGCAGACGGCCCCACGACGTGAGATAGCAACTTGGCATGGCCACCTGGACGCGGTCGTCGAGCGCGGCAAGATAAGCCGTGTGAGTGCCCCCGCCGGAGTTTCCGGTACAGGCGATCCGCGCCGGATCAACTTCCTGCCGCGAGAGCAAGTAGTCCAGAGCCCGGATGCCGTCCCAGATCGTGTAACGCGCCACGAGGTCCCCGGCGAGCAGGCACTGAACGCCGAGGATCGAATGCTCGGTGGTCGAGTTCGCTACTTTGGCTTCTTCGAAATCAACATCGAACAGTTGCACCCGCTCACCTTGGCCGATGGGGTCCCAGGTCATTCCCACGTAGCCTCTCCGGGCGAGAGTTACGAGAACCTGTTGCCAGGTGGCATTAGACTTCCCGCCCCGCTCGTGCCCGAGCGGAAAGAGCACCCCAGGAAAAGGCGGCTGACCGGTGGTGGGAAGGTAAAGGTTCGCGGTGACGTAAAAGCGCGGCTGGCTCTCAAAAACAATCTTCTCGATCTTGTAGCCGTTACGCTTTAAAACGCCGACGGTCCGCGCCTTGAGCGGCATGCGCTCACCATCCGTTCGCGGAGATACGCTTTACGCCTGCGAACGTCGTCGGCAGAAGACCACTGGCCGACTGCCCGGCGCCGCTTTTCGAGGAGCGCCATCGCAAGATGATTCAGGTAGTCGGGCAGCATGCTCCTGACCCGGGTGAAGTCAGGCAAACCAGCGAGGAAGTCGAGATCGGCCGAGCTCTGCGCGCGCAACGGGCCCGCGAACAAGCACGCGAACATCACCGCAGCCGCGATGCCCGCGCACATACGAGTTCTCGAACGAGTTCTCGAATCAGGCGGCGCCAAACAAGCCCCGGATCTCAGGTCCGCGCATGGTCCTTCTTCTTCTCTCATGGCTGGTCTCCCTCGCTCCGGTCCCGAAGCTGGTGGGCCTGGAGCTGTTGGGATTATTGTCGAGGCAGAGGGTACAGTGATTGAGTGGACGATGTCTACACGAACGAGGACGCGGCTTCCGACGCGGCCCTCGCGCGCGTCGAAAGAAGATGATAGAGGATGAGCCTGACAAAATGCCGGCGGTGCTCCACGCCCACGATGCCGCCAAAGTCGCCGGCGAACTCTATAACAGCGCGCAGAACAGCAGCCGTGTCTGGGCAGGAGTAGGGCTCAGGTTCAACCTCCCAACCGTCGTTGACGGGCGCGTGTACGTCGGCGCCAAGGGCGAGCTGGATGTCTAGGGGCTGGTTTCTGCGCGGTAGATGGGTGTTCTTCGAAGACTATACTTCGATCGCTTCGGCAGGACCCGGCAATTGGCCGCCCGGTCGCGCGATCCAGAGGACACTGACGCTGCCCTCCCCCAAGTGTCGAGAAGTATCGAGCGAACTGCTACCGCCGGTAGTCGTCGCGGTCGCAACGATGTCGTCGGTGGTGGTGCTTCCGGTAACGCCAGTCGTCGCGGTCCCGATGGCGCCGGCAGCGGCGGTCGTCGCGATCGCGATAGTAGTGACCATCGTCGCGGTAGGCAACGAACACCACGGCGCTCGTGGTCGTGTGCTCTCTTGCCGAGGCTGCGACAGGCAGCAACGACCCAAGCAACAGAGCGAGTCCCAGTCCCAACACCTTGATACTGCGCATACTTTACCTCCTAACACTCTTGGAGGAGAGCAAGTCCGTCGCCAACCTTGCCACAAGCCTTAGCAGGCTGCTGAAAAATGGGTGTAATTAAAAAATCCCGTTCGTTGGAAGCGCATTTTCGCGGGGACGCTGCACTTCCTGCGCCCTCTCCTGCCGCCCTTTCGGGTGGCTTGCGGTGCTTTCTCCGCCCTTCCAGACACACTTCACCCTGGACTTCACGCCGTGGCTCCGATCAGGTTCCGCAGGCGCGTCAGATTGTAGGCTGCCGCTGCCCAGGTAAACATCCAGGCGACCCGCTCCCGGCCCCGGTGCCTCACCTGGCGCATCAGAGCTACCGTCTTCATCCAGCCAAAGATTTCTTCCACCCGTTTGCGTTTCTTCTGACTGAGCGCGTAGCCGGGATGGCGCGTGGTTCTCTCGTCGATGGCGCTGCGG
>QHZK01000226.1:0-568 GCA_003224635.1 Acidobacteriota bacterium
CCCGATGGGCTTCAAATGGCTTCGTTTTGGGTTTGGCGTCGCTTTGGAGGCAGTTTCGGTGTCAAAAAGGGGGTCAAATTGGGTTCGTTTTACGAGGGTTTTTGAGTTAACTTGTTGATTCCAAATGACCTATTGGCTTTGTTTTCCCCGAAAAAACCGCCCGTGGATTTCTCTACTCTCTAGCCTAGCCTACCGGCGTTGTCAAGGAAAAAGGAATCCAATCCTTTCCTGGTAGCGCAGACCTGGTCTTTGCAGGTCTGTGGCTTTTTGATGTCTGCGACTGCCGTCCAGGAGTGGCTGCCGCCAAAAAGACATAGTCTATGCTTGACTGGCCGCCACGGGGAAGAGGTTGTCCGAGAACTTCTCCGATTCTTTCGGAGCCATCTTTGAAAGCTGCTGCTCTCGTTTCGCGAGCGTTTCTCGGTACTCTCTAGCCTCGGGTTCTCTTAAGAACTGGGCGCTTAGCCCTCTGCTTCTGACAAAAGTCTCGATCTCTTCAAGCTCGACGTCTCGGTAGAACTCTCTCCTTGCGTTTACGAGGTTGAGCCGCCGTTGTTCGAAGAGTTGG
>QHZK01000226.1:582-11140 GCA_003224635.1 Acidobacteriota bacterium
AACATCGCATGGAGGTCGAACGGGAAAGGAACGGATGCGCCACCAAGTTCGAAGACACGCTCCATCGGCTCCAATCGCCGGGTCATGCCGATCTTGTAGACACAACCGCCGAATGAGCCCACGTTCGAGATCACATACACGAAGCCAGACTTCGTAAGCTGCGCGCGCGAGATCGCGCGTTCCTTCTTCTTTCGTGCTTCGTCGAGCTTTGATTCAAATGAACTGACCTGTTCGGTGAGCTTCTGCAACTGCGCACCGGTAGCCTTTGCCGCTTCTTCCCGCGCCCTTTCCAGAGCCTTTTGGAACCTCGCCTCTTCGAGTTCCGCATCTTCACGCGCGTTTTCGATTTCCTGTTTAGCCTTCTCTTCGTCGCGGATCTGCTCCCTGATCCTGCGCTGCTCTTCTCGCTCCTGATATCGCTTCTGCTCGTACTCGTGGCTCAACCGGACCTCGTCGAGTCTCAGTTGCAGGAACTCCTGAGTCACTGAAACACTAAGAACATCTCCGAGTTTGTTGATAGCCTGGAAAGACTTACGGATTCGTTCTTCCATCTTCGTGACGTTATTCCACGAGACGTTGGCGAGTGCTCCATCACACTCGCCATTGAAAGCACGGAGGAGGAGCTTTTCATTTAGCTTTACCATTCGTGCTCCTTCTCTCGCACTGTTCCCGACGGTCCACTGTTTCAGGCAGACCGCTGCCCCACTATCGCGTATCAGCTGCCGTTCCCTCCCCGCAAGTTCTCAAGAGCCGTCTTATATTCATCCGAGCTCTGGAAATTGAAGTGCGGGTTATAAACCCCGAAGGAAATGTCCTCAAGATTTTCTTCAAGCAACGAGACTTCCCTTTTGAGCTCTTTGTATGTGGTGAGGGCCTGTTCGTACTCTTGATTGAGTTTGACGCGTCGGGTGTGGTTCTCAGAATCGAACTCCTGCTGCTCCCGCTTCGTCTGGTCCACTCTCTTCTTCATTTCCATCAAGTCGGCTTCCAAGTCGGCGATGCCGGAATAGCGAGTGCGCAGGGCCCGGGCCTCTGTGAAGAAACGCCAGACCAAGAACGCGAGCGTGAGGGTAACTGCGCCCAATAGAATAGTGACAAGCTGCGCCATGCGATTGAATCTCCTAAAGAGAGCAAAATCAGCCACTTAAATCGAGTTGTTCGGCGCGAATGGGTTACCAGCTAACCCACACGCTGGCTGCAGGAATTTCGCGTTTGAGGCAAGTAGTCTGACGGTAAACTAACTGAGGTCCCTCTACCCCTCATCCAGAAAGCGCTGCTCGATTCCGCCGTAAGCATCGATCCGGCGGTCGCGCAGGAACGGCCAGTTGCGGCGCACTTCCTCGATACGACCCAGGTCAATCTCAGCCAGAAGGATTTGTTCGCGGTCGGCGGCGGCCTCCGCCACGACCCCGCCGAAAGGATCGGCAACGAAGGACGATCCCCAGAACTCGATGCCGGCGCCAGTTCCCTGCCCCGAGCTTGCTCCAGTTCCTTGCCCCGAACCAGGGTCGGCGGTGGGGACACCGCCGCTACAGCCTAGCGGCGGCGTCTCATGCCCGACGCGGTTCGCCACGGCGACGTAAACGCCATTCGAGATGGCGTGACCGCGCTGCACGGTGCGCCAGGCGTCGTGCTGCGCGGCGCCGAACGCCTCCTTCTCGCGCGGATGCCAGCCAATCGCCGTGGGGTAGAAAAGCACGGACGCGCCCCGCAGCGCCGCCAGCCGCGCCGCCTCCGGATACCACTGGTCCCAGCAGATGAGCGTCCCGATGCGCCCGACGCGCGTGTCAAAGGCCCGAAAGCCGAGGTCGCCCGGAGCGAAGTAGAACTTCTCATAGTAGGCGGGATCGTCCGGGACGTGCATCTTGCGATAGAGGCCCACCACGCGGCCGTCTGCGTCGATGACGGCGGCGCTGTTGTGATAGACGCCGGAAGCGCGGCGCTCGAAGACGGGCGCGATCACGGCCACCTGCTCCTCTTTGGCGATGCGGCCCAAGGCGTCCGTGGTGGGACCGGGCACGGGCTCAGCCAGGTCAAACCAGGCTGCGTCTTCGCGCTGGCAGAAGTATTGCGAACGGAAAAGCTCCGGCAGGCAGATAACCCGAGCGCCCGAACGCGCCGCCTCCCGCACGCGCGCCACGGCCTTTTCCAGGTTCTCGGCGGGGTCGGGCCCCGAGGCCATCTGCACCAGGCCCACGGTGAATTGGCGCGGCGTCTCGATCACGTGATGAGGGTACACAAGTCACAGGGTTTTGCCAAGGTCGTGACAGCTCGTGAGGTGAAGACTACAGATTGAAGATTCAAGATTCAAGATTAGTAGTCAGTTCTCAGCTTTCAGTTCTCAGTCAACGCCACACGACTCGACGTGCGGACGGCGGCTTGCCCGCGACCCAACCGAAAGTGATAAACTGAAAACTGACAACTGATATTACTGAAAACTGAAAACTGAGAACTGATAACTGAAGACTGGCCTTACTGCTTGACTTCAAATCACGGCACTGGTTAGATTCCGAGTGGGCAGCGGTCTGTTGACGTTTGCCCCAAAGAGCGTGGACGGTATCCTGACCGGAGCGGCAAGGTCCGCCCTTTCACCTGGGCGCCCTTCGAGGCAAACGTTTGATCGACGATTTCGCGAAACGCAGGGTGCTGGCCGTTCAGGAGTTTCTACATCTCCTTACGAATTCCATCCGCGTCATTTTCAGCCCGCCGCGCTACGTGGACGATACGATCGTCCAGATGGACACCATCGGTTTCGGGTCGCTTCCCATCGTCTTGCTGACGGGCTTCTTCACCGGCGCGGTCCTGGCCCTGCAGACCTACCGCACGCTCCAGACCTTCGGCGAGGTGGGCATCCTGGGCGAGGCCGTGGCCCTGTCCGTGGTCCGGGAGCTCGGGCCG
Source organism: Acidobacteriota bacterium (assembly GCA_003224635.1). Taxonomy (GTDB): domain Bacteria; phylum Acidobacteriota; class Terriglobia; order UBA7540; family UBA7540; genus QHZK01. Next base: position 3,481 of record QHZK01000226.1, read on the forward strand.
GTGCTGACGGCGCTGATGGTGGCGGGGCGAAACAGCTCCGGCATCGCGTCGGAAATCGGGTCCATGCTGGTCAGCGAGCAGGTCGACGCCATGCGGGCGCTCGGCACCGATCCCATGCGGAAGCTCGTGGCGCCGCGCCTGCACGCGACGGTGATTACGCTGCCCCTCCTGACTATCCTGGCCGACTTCATGGGGCTGCTCGGCGGCTACATGATCAGCACGACCACCGCCCACCTGACCACCAGGGAGTACTGGACGTCGGCCTACCAGTCGCTCACCTTTGAGGACGTCACCCAGGGACTCATCAAACCGTTTTTCTTCGCGGTGGTGATCGCGCTCGTGGGTTGCTACTTCGGGCTGAGCACCACCGGCGGGACGGAGGGCGTCGGACGCTCGACCACGCGGGCGGTGGTAGCCGCTTCGGTGTGGGTCCTCGTGCTCGATTTCTTCATCACGAGATTCCTGATCGGCATCCACTTCGCCTGACGGCCGGGGCTCGGGGTTCGGGTTCCGGGGGACTCGGGGCTCGGGTTCGGGCCCGAAACCCGAATAACAATGGCAACAACGACTCCATCACTTCGGACTTCCGACGTCTCGGCGGCCGCCATCGAGTTTCGCGGTGTATCCATTTCTTTCGACCAGAAGCCGGTCTTCGAGGACGTCTCCTTCAGCCTGGGACGCGGAGAAACGCTGTTTCTGCTCGGAGTCACGGGCACGGGCAAGTCCGTGCTGCTGAAACTGGCGCTCGGACTGCTCAAACCGGATTCGGGCGAGATCGTGATCGACCGCCAGAACATTGTCCCGCTCGCGGAGGCGCAGCTTCAACCGATCCGAAAGAATATGGGCATGGTCTTCCAGGAGGGCGCGCTCTTTGATTCACTCTCCGTCTACGACAACGTCGCCTACCGGCTGCACGAAGAGGGCGGGTGGGACGAGGCGAAGATCGAGCAGCGGGTGCGCGAGGTGCTCTCGTTTGTGGAGATGGAAGAGGCCATTGACAAGATGCCCGATGAACTGTCGGGCGGCATGCGGCACCGCGTCTCGATTGCGCGCGCCATCATCAGCGAACCCTCGATCATGCTCTACGACTCTCCCACCGAGGGGCTCGACCCCGTCACCGCCCATACCATCAACATCCTGATCGCCAAGCTGCGGGACGTGAAGGGCGTCACCTCCGTCGTGGTCACGCACCGCATCCAGAACGCCTATGAGCTGGCTAATTTTGTTTTCTCGCCCGAAAAGCGGACGCTGGTCCCGATCGGGACCAACGGCGGTCCGTCGCGGATCGCAGCCACGCGCTTCCTGCTGCTGCGCGACGGCGGTGTCTACTTTCAGGGAAAACAGGAAGAGTTGTCGCACACGGGCGACCCGTATTTGAGGAAGTTTCTGATGTGAAAGTTGTCAGTTGTCAGTTCTCAGTTGGCAGCTGTCAGCTGCAGCCGTCAGCTCTCAGCTAGCTATCAGTTCTCAGTCATCGGTAAGAACCGTCAGGTGTTTTTATGGCTGATAGCTGAGAACTGACACCTATCGCCCGACAGGAAGGAGATAAACATGCCTCAGCGCAAAGAACTGCAGTGGAGCCAGCTCCGAGTCGGCGCCATGGCGACCGTAGCCTTGGTGGTCCTGGCCATCGGTATCTTTTTCATCAGTGGCCAAATCGGATTCCTGAGCCGGAAGTACACTCTCAAAGCATACCTTTCTGAGGCGGGGGGCCTGCGCGAGGGCGCCCAGGTGCAATTGAACGGCATCCCCATCGGCAACGTAACCAGGATTCGCATTTCACCTTTCCAGGACCCCAAGCGCGCCGTGGAAGTTGACATGAGAATCCCTGTCAAATACCAGGACCAGATTCGCGCCGACTCGGAAGCTTCGACGGAGAGCCAGGGCCTGCTGGGTGAAAGGTACATCGATATTTCGCGCGGCAGCGCCGGCCAGGACGTGGTCCCGGACGGCGGCGAGGTGAAGTCCCACGAAGAGCCCGACATCAAAGAAGTCATGCTCAACGCGAACGACGTCATCTCGAACCTCCGCACCTTGAGCAACAAGTTTAACGACATCACGAACGAGATCACCGCCGGCCAGGGCTCGTTCGGCAAGTTCCTCTATGACCCGGAGCTCTACAACCGCCTGAACGTGACCGCCGGGCGGGCGCAAACCCTGGTGGCCGACCTGCAAAGCGGACGCGGGACGCTCGGCAAGCTCCTGTCCGACGAGACGCTCTACCAGCGGCTGGTCGCGACGGTCGACCGCGCCAACCAGGCTATCGACGACGTGGAGCACGGCAAGGGCAGCATGGCCAAGTTCATCAACGATCCGTCGGTGTACGACAACGTCAACAAAACGGTCACCGAGGCCCAGGCGGTCATCACCAAGGTCAACGAGGGACAAGGCACGCTCGGAAAATTCGTCAACGACCCGCAGCTCTACAACCGCGCGAACTCGACCGTTGAGCACGTGGACAGCATCACGGCCCGCATGGACGCGGGCGAGGGATCGCTCGGATTACTCTCCAGGAACGACAAGCTTTACCACAGCCTGAGCGACAGCGCCACGTCCCTGAGCGAGTTCCTGAAGGAGTTCCGGCAGAACCCCAAGAAGTACTTGACCGTCAAGGTGAAGATCTTCTGACGGAGTTCGGGGGTCGGGGGTCGGGACCGAGAATTCTTTTCTCCCCCGAGCCCCGAAACCCGAGTCCCGAGTAAGTCCCGAGCCCCGGCACTGGATGCAGGTCCTCAACACGGTTCGATACTTGGCGCTCGAAACGACTGTCTGACCCCGTGCGTTCGGATGTATCGATCGGCTTCACCGCCAGCCTCGGGTACGCAGAAATACTCCGCGTCATCCCTCCAAAATTGGTAAGCTTCCTTGTAAATCACGTTTCTTGCGAGCAGCATGTCCCCGGCCCCGGTGTTTGCGAAAACGGCAACGTGGCGCGGTCGACGCGGGTACTCGCGATCACGATGGTCAAGGACGGGAAGACTGGTAGGGTAGTCTGTGGTCCTCATTTTTGATTCTCCTTATGGCTTGTGAATCAGGATCTTTGATTCTCCTCATGGTCTCTGCCCGGGGCTGCGGGGCCAGGAAGCGGTCAGGGGCGTCGAAGCCAGCGGGCCTGCCCCGACGCGTTCATGGATCCTCGTGCTCTTCAACCTTAGCGCCGGCAGCCTCCCGCACATCTTGGAGGTGGGCAATCTCGCCCTTGCAGATATCCGTCAGCGATTGAGCGAGGTGCTCGGCATCCGCCGATCCGCTCAGCCTGACCGAGAGGCCGAAAGCTTGGTGGACAGGAGTCTGGTCAGAGACGGATAGCGAGACGGTGACTACCAGAGCGTAGGGCTGCTGCACGCTTTCCCCCTTTCTACGTTTGCTTCAACCTGCGCCCGGGTATCAAGCACCCATAGCGCCGGCAACTGCTTCCATGGTTGTTTGCTCGCGCGGCGCCCACGCCTTTTCTGACATCCAGTGGGAAACCAGAGTTGACAGGCAGCCTTCGCCGCAGACGGGACTGTGGCCCGGCGCGACCGTCCTCGCCTGGGGGCCCAGGCGTCGTATGATCAGCGCGCCAGCAAGTTGGTGCACCTCGAACCAGTGGCTGTCGCCGCGCTTCTCCTGGTCACACGTGGAGCACCACGGTCCGCGCACCTGGTTTGGTGGATCCTGTCGCATCATCTTCTGCATGGATTCTCTCTCCCGTCGAAAACGGCTCCGGACCCTGTGTCGGCTTGACCTCAAACGCTGCAGCCGCGGCTTCGGGCCGGGCGGCCCTGGAGAATAAACGCGAACTCCGCGCGCCTTACCTTAATCGGGGGCCGGTGGTCAGACCTTCGCACCCGACAGCTTCGTTGGCTGTGCTGTTAGGAGGCTACAGGCCAGTCCTTCACATAGTAGTTCGACTTTGCTAAGTCGCAAGTCAACAAACGGTAAATTTGAAAAGCTTGCTTGGCCGATGGACGTCCAGGGCGTCCGTTCTGGCCCCTCGCCCGGGGGGTCGCAGAAGTGGCGTCGGGAAGCAGACTCCAGGGCAGGCCCGGATTGCGCCCCAGTACTTTAGTACTCTCTCCTGGCCGGCGGAATTGCCGATGGCCAATCCGTCAAGCTACGCTCAGCGAGGAGCGGAATGATTTCGAGCGCCCTGCTGTCAAATTGAACCGGCGGGCTGTAGCGGCGGTCTGTGACCGCCGAACGGCGCTCCTAACCAACCGGCGGCAAAAGCGCAGCCATGAAGGGAGGTGCCTTAGTGAGGTTCACCGTGATGGCGGATTTTGATACGCAAGACCTCGAGTCGGCGGCGGAGAAGGTCTCGGTCGTCCAGGCGGTTGCGAAGGACTCGTTGGTGCTGGTCGAGGACCCTGCCGATCTGCTCTTGGTGTACGAACTTCGCCGGCTGGGCGTCCACATCAGAGCGGCTTGCCTCGGTCGCCGCGAAAAGAAACTGCTGAGGGGAGCGGCGCAACCCATCGGCGTGAACTAAATTTAATTGGCTTTAATGGCCCAACTGAAATCCTGACTTACTTCTTCAGATGAACAGCTCGGGCGTGACGTGAAAGCGTTCGCTGAGCCGTCGAATGTGCTCGACCGTCAGATTGCGCTTTCCCTTCAGGACTTCAGAAACGATGCTGGGCGTTCCGAAGATGTCGACGAGGTCCTTCTGCTTGAGGGCGCTCGCCCGCATGAGCTCGGTCAAACTCTCGATGGGCGTGGCTCGCTTCAAAGCATAGTGCTGCTCCTCGAAACTTTCGATCAGCACGGTCAGCAACTCCGCCAACTCTTTCTCAGCCCGCGTCGGGTTGGGCTTCGAATCCAGGGACTCAAGCAGGCGAGTGTAATGCTCGTTTTCCGAGTCGTCCCGGATGACGCGGGGAACGGTCTTGCCAACCAGGACGCGGTACTCCCTGTGGTCGACAGTTTTCCGACCGCTCTTCCTGGCCATTACTAGGCGGCTCGCCTTCGTGGTTTCCATTTCCCTCGGTCATACTCCTGATGGGTCAGAACGTGACGAATAAATATCCTGCCCGTCCGATAGTTGATCTCGACAATGAGATAATAATCGTTTCCCTTGATGTTGAAGACGGTATACTTCCCGACCGCATCCGCATGGGGATAGGTCCGGCGCACGTCCGCAAGACTCTTCCACTCGGCCTTTTTAGCGACGCGGTACCAGACATCCAGCGGTTTCTCCAGATCAGCATGGTTTCGGCCGGCCTCTTTCAGGGCGTCCCTTGAAAGGAGATGCATGTATCACACCGTAGCGACAGAAGCATGTCCCGCCGACTACAGTTTTCTGCTACAGTAAAGGACGCTTAGCTCGCGCCTCTGCTCGGAAGTGGCTCAGACTTAACTGTGCTGGAGTGGCGGAACTGGCAGACGCACCAGACTCAAAATCTGGCGCTGCGGAAGCAGCGTGGGGGTTCAACTCCCCCCTCCAGCACCAAATTTCTGCTTTTTGATTCAAGGAGATACAAGCCGCTTTCTCCTGGTGTGCCCTGGGCGTGCCCGTCGCCCGATGACGCCCTCGTTGCCGGAAGAGGCGCGCAAACTCGCAAACAGCGAGGGCGTGGCCCCAATCAACTCATTAACATCGCCGTGGCCGAGAAAGTCTGAGCCTGGCGTACTGAAGCATACTTCGATGAGCGCGCACGTCGCGCTGATGCGCCTAAGGCGCTGCGAGTCCTTGAGCGAGCCGGCGTCGGCAATCCGCCGTGAAGGGAGACGAAATCCCAGTGGCAGAAGCGGCGCGGATAGCGGGGATGTCGCATTTCCGTATCGCTGGGTGAGCCTGGCGCAGGCTGGTGTCACACGGACTCAATCTTGGTCCGCCTGGCGGATCAACGATCGATTGGTACGAACGGAATGCTTTGACCAGATCTTCAAGGCGGCGAGGATCGCGGGCCGTTGCCGCGAGGCCAATCGCCCGATGCGAGCACAGTTTCAGCGATGCTGCGGCCCAAACCGCTTGCGCTGCCGGTTACCAACCAGACTCTAGACATGAAAATCCTCCATTCTGCTTCTTATCGATTGAGTACCCATGCAGCTTAGCGGTAAAGCACGTGCCCTCACAACTCCACAATGGTCGAGAGCAATTCGAGGACGCGAGTCATCGGTATTCGACGCCCTTTCGAATCGCTCCCGAATGACGGCCCATCTGGAAGTTGACCGGGCCGCACTTGCGAGAGCGGTGGCGCATTATTCCTCCCTGATGCTGTAGTGTTGACCAATCGTTGTCCGAGCCTAGGCGACGTGGTAGAGTAGCGGTCGGCCTTGGGATCAGGCGGGGACCTCATTGGTGTCCGGTTGACTGGGAAGGACTCCATGAACTGGCGATACTTGCGCCTTCCAGCCACGTTGCACGTCTCCGCGTTCTTGTGTTCACTTCTCTGGCTTTTATGGGCAGCGCCAGCTTCCAGCCAACAGACGATTGCTCTGGAGGGCTGGGTGCACACGGAAAATGGACGAACCATTTCCTCCGGGGTAATGATCCGATTGACGACAGCCGAAGGCTTGATGGTGGTTCAGCAGTCCCCAAGCTCGGCGGGTCAATTCGAGTTCGGAGGCCTTGCCAAGATCCCTTACCATCTGACGGTAACCGCCGACGGCTTCCAACCCTACGAACAGGAACTGGACCTTTCGCACTCTGGAGACAAAACAATTCTGAATGTTTATCTCACGCCGCTGAAGGGAACGAAACAGGCCGGCTCGGAGTTACCGACTTTTACGGATAGCAAAGTCCCAAGGAAGGCGCGAAAGGAATTCGAAAAGGGCAAGCGCGCCCTGCGCGACAGAAACTTCTCTGAAGCGCAAGCCCATTTTGAGAGAGCCGTGGAAGAGTATCCCTGCTATGCTCGCGCCCAAACAGACCTGGCCCTCGCCCTCACGACGCAGAGTGACCGCCCCCACGCCGAGGCAGCGCTCAAGAAAGCCATCGAATGTGATCCTGATTTTGTCGATGCCTACTCGCAACTCGGATGGCTCTTCAACGGCGGGAAGCAGTTTTCGGAGAGTGCTCGGGTTCTCCAGGAGGGCCTGCGACGTTCGCCGAGTGCCTGGCAGTTCTACTACCAGCTTGGCATTGCTCATTACGGTCTGGGAGATTACAACAAAGCTGAAGAGGAGTATTTGAAGGCGGAGTCACTGAACCCGGAACCGCCGGCGGAGATTCATGTGAAGCTGGCGGACGTCTACTTGAAGAAAAGCGCTTTCGGCAAGGCTTACGCAGAAATGGAATCCTACCTTCGTGCGGAGCCTGGCGGGCGCTTTGAGGTCAAGGTCCGAGAACTCATGAAGCAGCTTGAGTCGGCCGGCCTGGTCCGTGCGGCGTCTGTTTCAAAACACTAGCAGCGGTACGCCTGGGCTCTGCGCCTGGCGGATGAAAGCCTAGCATTTCCCTTGCGGACCGCTGTCTCGATACTTCAATCCGAGGAGGCCGCTGGAGTCGCCCGGTCTTTAGACCAGTCTTGTCGCATTCTTCTGGACTTTGTTGAGCGCCTCGACCACGTCGTCCACGTCACTCTTCTCACCGATCAGCGCCTCCTGCGTGAGGTACAGGCTCGTAGCGCACAGTTCGTCGTTTTGGGGCAGATGATTGTGTCTGCGGTAATGTTCCAGGCGTTCCTCTGAAAACACAGCACGAAAACTGCGTGAATTGAGGTTCTCTTCGATGAAG
>QHZK01000227.1 GCA_003224635.1 Acidobacteriota bacterium
ATCACGGTGGTCACCGGAGTATCGGGCTCCGGCAAGTCCAGCCTGGCCTTTGACACGGTCTATGCCGAGGGCCAGCGTCGCTACATCGAATCCCTCTCCGCCTACGCGCGCCAGTTCCTGGAACGCATGGAGAAACCCGACGTTGACGAGGTGATCGGGATCGCGCCGGCGGTGGCCATCCGGCAAAAGAACACGACGCGCAATCCGCGCTCGACGGTGGCGACCGCGACCGAGATTTACGATTATCTGCGGCTGCTTTACGCACGCGTGGGCGTGACCTTCTGCTCCGAGTGCGGTCAGGCCGTGCGCAAAGACACCGTGGACGAAATCGCGGACCGGGTGCTTGCGCTCGAGGCGGGGCGCAGGTTTTATGTTCTGTTCCAGTTGAACGCCGGCGCCGCGAGCGGCAAAGGCGATGGTCGCGCTCCTGTCGCCGCCCTTGACCAAGCCCCGGCTAGCCCTGACGCCAACCTCGATGCTCCCTTAACCGAGCCGAAGGCTCGGCCGGGCTCGCGTCGCAGGAAGCGCGGCGCCGTTGCGCAGGAAGGCCGCGGCCCCGATCCTGCTTTCACGAACGAGGCGGCCGAGTCCACCGTGGTCCCTGCGGCCGCCAACGAATCCCTGAAGCCGAGGCTCTTCTCGCTGCGCCAGAGTGGTTTCAATCGCCTGTACCAGGACGGGCGCGTGTTCGAGTTCTCAACGCCGGAGTCCCTGCTGGAGGTCGATTTTAAAAGGCCTGTCTTTGTTCTCGTGGACCGCTTGGCGATCGGTCCCGAGATCAGGCAGCGGTTGATCGATTCCGTGGAACTCTGCTATCGCGAGGCCGGAGAAGCCATTCTTGAGTTTGTAACTCCTCCCTCCGCCGCGGCGGCTGGCTCGGTCCTCCCGCCAAGTCAAGAGCCGGCACCAGTACCCACGCCGCATCCCGAGCGGCTCGTGTTCAACGAGCGTTTCGAGTGCAAGCGCTGCCAGATTACCTATCCCGAGCCCGAGCCGAACTTGTTCTCCTTCAACAACCCTTACGGGGCCTGCCCGCGCTGCCAGGGATTCGGCAACACGATTGACTTTGATCTTGACCTGGTGATCCCCGATAAAGGCAAAACGCTGGCTGAAGGCGCGGTCGAGCCGTGGACCAAGCCGCGCTACCGGCACATGCACAATGAGATGAAACGGCTGGCGCGCTCGGCGAGCGTGCCGCTCGACGCGCCCTACTACCGGCTGACCGCCGAGCAGCGGCACTGGGTGATCGAGGGCGACGACGACTTCAGCGGCGTCCGGGGCTTCTTCGAGTACCTCGAGCGCAAGAAGTACAAGCTGCACGTGCGGGTCTTTCTCAGCCGCTACCGCGGCTACGCGCTCTGCCCCAAGTGCCGGGGCGGACGGCTGCGTCCCGAAGCTTCGAACGTCCGCGTCGACGGCAAGACCATCACCGACGTCTGCCGCATGTCGATTCAGCAGTCCTGCCGCTTCTTCAACGAGATTCACCTGTCGCCGTTTCAGATGGCGGTGGCCGACAAATTGCTGGAAGAAATCCGCTCGCGCTTGAAGTATCTGTACGAAGTCGGCCTCGAATACCTCACGCTCGACCGGCTGGCCTCCACGCTTTCGGGCGGCGAGTCGCAACGCATCCAACTGGCGACGTCGCTGGGGTCGAATTTAGTTGGCGCGCTCTACGTCCTCGATGAGCCCTCCATCGGCCTGCACGCGCGCGACACGGGACGGCTGATCGAGATCCTCAAGAGCCTGCGCGACATCGGCAATACGATCCTGGTGGTCGAGCACGACCCCGCGATGATGCGCCACGCGGACAGGATCCTGGACCTGGGTCCGGGGGCGGGCGAAAACGGCGGCCGCATGCTCTACCAGGGGGACCTCGCTGGCCTGCTCGAGGACACGCGTTCGCTCACGGGGCGCTATCTCGCGGGAGAAATCCAGATTCCCGTGCCGGGCGAGCGGCGCAAGCCCGGCAAAGCCCGGCTGCGCCTGCGCGGCGCGCGCCAGCACAATCTGAAGTCGATTGACGTGGAGATTCCGCTCCACCTCATGGTGTGCGTCAGCGGCGTTTCGGGTTCGGGGAAATCGACGCTGGTGCACGACGTGCTGTATAACGCGCTGCTCGCCGAGCGCGGCCTGCCTGCGAGCGATGCCGAATACAAACGGGCCGAATACAAACGTGCCGAATACGAACGACTGGAAGGCGCGCGCGCCCTGGTTGACGTGGTGCTCGTCGACCAATCGCCGCTCGGACGCACGCCGCGCTCGAATCCCATTACCTACATCAAGGCTTTCGACGCTATACGCGAGGTGTTTGCCTCGATGCCCGAGGCCCGCAAACGCGGCTACACCCCCGGCCACTTCTCCTTCAACATTCCCGGCGGCCGATGCGAGACTTGCCAGGGCGACGGGACGGTCACGGTCGAGATGCAGTTCCTGGCCGACATCGAGCTGGTCTGCGAGGAGTGCCGCGGGCGCCGCTTCAAGTCGAGCGTGCTCGAAGTGCGCTACAAGGGCAAGAATATCCACGAGGTCCTGCAAATGACGGTCAAGGAAGCGCTGTCGTTTTTCTCGGGCGTTCCCAAGGTCACGAACAAGATTCGCGTGCTCGACGAGGTCGGGCCACGACGCTTTCCGGAGGCGAGGCGCAGCGCGTGCGCCTGGCCGCGCACCTGGCCCAGCAGTTGAGCGAAAACACCCTGTTCATCTTCGACGAGCCGACCACCGGCCTCCACTTCGACGACATCAACAAGCTCCTCGCCGCCTTCCGCAAGCTGATCGAGGCGGGCGGGAGCGTGCTGATCATCGAGCACAACCTCGACGTGCTCAAGACGGCGGACTGGATTATCGACTTGGGACCCGAGGGCGGCGCCGCCGGCGGATACCTAGTCGCCGCAGGCACGCCCGAGGAACTGGTCAAACACCCGCTGTCGTACACGGGGAAGTACCTCGCGCCGTATCTGTCGAACCCGTCGCAGTTGTAGCGACGGCAGGGTCTCTCTGCGTGGGCTTCTCTCGGCTCGGTAATGAGTAGCGCGGAGCTTCACATCTCCAGTCCGAGTGCAGACCAAAATGGGTGCTTGAGGTTTCCTTCGATTAGTCTGAAGTTCCAGTTCGTTATACGAAGTGAGATGAAGCTGACGCCGGGCAAGTGGGCAAGCCTCTCGTTCGCGCGTGATGGAACAGTCGTCAGCGTCGAAAAGCCCGAAAGCGTGGAGAAGTTCTACGTCTCCCCAGACATAGAAGCGAAGTATTTTCGTTCAATGGCAGCGGAAGAACTCGCAGTTACCGCTTTCTTCACTAAGATTTCTTTGCACCTCCCGTCTCTGACGGCGCCGGTCCCCCAGGAGAAACGCCAAGATATCCTAATGCTAACGTTAAGCGTGCTAAGCGACCTTAAGGCCTGGATCAGGGTTCTCACCGGCCAGTATTGGGTCGGCTATAAGGAACGACCCTTTCTCGAAGACTCCCACACGATAGCTGAGGTGGCACCTTCCAGCCAGAGGCCGATCAGGCACGGGAAAACCGGTACCGCGTTCGAATACGGGCGTCCCTTGGATGAAGTGAAATGGGCAGAAATAGGAAGGCGCCTCGAGAGAAAAGAGAGGCCACGCCCATCCCAACTCTTCTTCTGTGACGGGCTGCTTGACGTGCTTGAAGATGACTTGGAACAGGCCGTCTTGGCATTAGGTGTTGCCTGCGAAATCGAAATTCAGAGTTTGCTGGATGAGTTAGTCAGTCGCAAGCCCGAGGAATTACAGAAGATCTTTGCCGATACGCGGTTTACATTCGGAGTTCGCGTAGCGAGAACTATTAAGCATCTCGGCGGTACGCCCTTTGGCGAGTTTGACCAAGATGCTGCTCAGCTAGTGGACAAGCTTTATAAGATGCGCGGAGCTGCCGCACACCGCGGCGAATGCGTTTACGAGCAGCGTGGAAAGCTGGTCCGGTTAAACCGTTCAACCATCGGGAAGTTTATCCACGCCGTCGAAAAGTTCTTCGAATGGTCCGAGATTCAAAGAGCAAGCTTGCTTTAGGCTTGTCTCTAACGAGCGCCAATCGCCCTGCCAACAGCCCAGGCACACAAACCGTGCCGTGGCTACCCGGCTTGAGCGGCAGGAGTATTCGCAATCGTCCGAACCGGCGTCTGCGCTAGCCAAATCAGCAGAAGATGACCAAACAGCGGAACCATTTCGAATTCACGGGCGCTATTTTCCGAGAAGGCAAGCGGTTCGTGTCGCTTTGCCTCGATCTCGACGTAGCCCCTCAGGGACGCACCGTGCGCGAAGCAAAGAAAATGCTCGCGGAGGCTGTGGCTCTGTATCTTGAGACGTGTTTTGAAAACAACCTTCCTTACGTCCGTCCGGTTCCCAGGGAAGAAGATCTGAACAAATGTGTCAAGTTTTTCTTAACTCGTTCAGAGACATAAGCCTACAGGATATGCAAACTGGTCGATTTGAGGTCGAAGACCTCGCTAGCTTCTTTCCTCTTACCCCGTCCAGCCTGTACTTCCGGCCCCGAATTCAGTTTTCTACCGACCCCCCATTGCAGGTATTGAATGGATTGCGCGGACAACGGTAGGACTATACGCTAACTCTCACCATAGCCTTGGGGAGAGCTTCATTCTGTCGCTGCTCAGTTGAGAAGCCCGTAGCCCAGAGGGCAAGGAGAACATGGTATTTCACCACGTTCTTCAATCGGATAAGGAGGAAGGAAAAATGTGTTCGCGTTTTACGAAGAAAATGCTCGTTGGACTGTTTGCTATTGGGGCTGGTTTCGCCCTGCTGGGCACGGCCGTCGGGGCTAACCCGTTCGTACTCGATTGGCGGGTCCTCGGGTTCGGGGTGGTGAGCGGGACCTGTGAGACGTCGTTCGGGTCGGCTTGCACGAGCATCTCGACGGGGTCAGCGCAGGGGACGCACATCGGGGCCGGGGCCTACAGCATGAGCCTCACCACCGGCAACGACAACGGTGGAGGTATTGGGACTAACAATGCGACTAACTCGTCCGGCGGAAAGTGTCTCCCCGCCAATGAAACCAGCGGCACCACCGGCACTATCACCGCGGCCGATGGGAGTACCATCAGCTTCAACACGGTCGGCTGGCTCTGCGAGGAGGGTGCTTCTGGGTCCGACTATCACTATAACGGAACGTACCGCGTCACTGGAGGTACGGGCCGGTTCTCGGGTGCCGTGGGGGGAGGAAGCTTGGTGGCCACCTTCGAGAAGGGCGGGCTTACCAACAACACCTACACGAAGATCGACGGGACGATCAACTTCTAGTCCGATCCCGGAAGTGCGCGACTTGGCAGCCACGGCCCTCGCCGTGGCTGCTCAAGCCCTGGAGCGTGAGCCCCGAGGAAACGCCTGCACCGGCCGTTCCGGCTGCCTCGCCCCGCCTGGGAAAGGGGCGGCGTCGTTTCTAGCACCCCTTCGCGGATAGGGCAGGCGAACCACAGCAGGTGAATTCCAACCCAACATGGTATTTTGGAGGACATGACGATCCGTTTTCTCATCGTCATTGCCCTCGCTCTTAATCTCCAGGCCCAGGCGCACCGACCGACCACGCCCAGGCTCGACCCCGCTCTTCAAGCCCTCCTCCACTCGGCCGAAGAGGCGCTCAATCGCAAGAATTTTCCCACCGCCATCACCGCGCTGAAGTCCGCCGTCGAGCGCCAGCCTGACCTGGTACCGGCGTGGTTCAACCTCGGTTATGCCTACTCGGGCTTGCACCAGGACGATGAGGCGGTGAAGGCTTATCAGAAGGCCCTCGAGCTCAAGCCGGACCTGTTCGAGGCGCGGCTGAACCTGGGAATCCTGCTGGTCGAGACGAACAAGCCCGAGGCGGCGGGCGACCAGCTTGCGAAGGCGGTCGAGCTCAAGCCCGAGCACGCCCGCGCGCGCCTGTATTACGGGAGGGCGCTCTCGCTCACGAGCCGGCCGAACGCGGCGGAGAAGCAATTCCAGCAGACGCTCGCGCTCGACCCGAAGCTCGCCATCGCAGACTTTGACCTCGGGCAGCTTTACCTCAAGCAGAAGCGGTTCGAGGACGCCCTCGCGGCTTTCAAGAAGACGGCGGAGCTGGACGCGGCGCTTCCCCAGGCCGAGCTCGGGATGGCGCTCGCTTCGGAAGGCTTGAACCGGCCGGCGGACGCCGTCCCGCCCCTCGAAAAGTATCTGACCGCACAGCCCCTTGACCTCGAGACTCGTTTTCATTTGGCGCGGACCTATCTTCAGCTCGGAAAAAACGAGGAGGCATTGCAGAACCTCGACACCGTATTCCGCGCCAGGCCGGACCTGCCCGGCCTGGCCGCCGCGCTGGGCGACGTGAATGCCTTGCTCAAGAAACTTCCCGAGTCGGAAAAATTCTACCGCCAGGCCGTTCGGGCCACGCCGAACGAAGCCGACCTGCATCGCGCCCTCGGCCAGACGCTGCTCGACGAGCAGAAGTTTGTCGAGGCCGAAGCCGAGTTCCGCCAGTCGCTGAAGCTCGATCCGCGCAACCGCGAGGCGGCGAAGGGCCTTGCCTCGAGCCTCTATCTCGAGAAGCGTTACGGCGAGGCCATTCCCATCCTCGAAGCGCTCCTCAAGGCGCCCGGCCCGCCGGCAGGACTCTACTTTGTGCTGGCCACCTGCTACGACGACTTGCGGATTCGCCCCAAAGCGCTCGAAGCCTACGAGCGCTTCCTCGAACTTTCCCACGATCAGAGTCCGGACCAGGAATGGCAGGCCCGCCAGCGGGCCAAACTCCTGCGTCGCGAATTGAGAAAATAGCTATAATTCCTCGTGACCTTTATGGTTTCCCCCTTGCGCGTCCAGGGTGCTGCGGCACTGTTTCTGATTGTCTTTTCGAGCGTGCCGGGTCCGGCGCCTCTTGCAGCCCGTCATCCGGACACCGAAGAGGACCTGCAGGCGCGCATCGAGCGCGAGCAAAACCCGGTGAAGAAGGCGAAGTTTGAGGTCCGCCTGGGGCGCGTGAAACTGACGCAGGCGATCGCCGCCTACGATAAGGGCGACCTCGACCGCTGCAACGCGCTCGCCGCCGCGTATCTGGTCGAGATGAAGGGCGCCTGGCAGCGGCTGATGGGCACGGGCCGCAGCGCGGAGAAAAAGCCGGAAGGCTTCAGGGAGCTGGACATTGCGCTGCGCGAGGACGCGCGCGCGCTTGACGACCTGGCGCACCGCATTCCTTACAACGATCGCGGGCCGGTAACCGAGGTGGCCCACGAGGTCGACAAGCTTCACGGTGAGGTGCTGGCGGCGCTTTTTCCTCCCGAAGCGCCCTCGCGCTCGAAGAAGCGCTCTGCTCCGAGCGGCGTGACGCGCCTGTTAGGGTTCCCGGCTTTCGGGATCGCTGTTCCCCCGCGGGGGCATGGGACGATATCCGCGCTGGCGGAGTCCAGGTCGTTGTCGCTTGTAGCCACTGAAGCGACTCCGGTTGCGTTTCTCCAGACCAAGAAGAGCGTCCTTACCAACGACGAGGACGACAAACTCCGCGAGGAACAGGACCCCGCCAAGCGCATCGAGCTTTACCTCGCTTTCGCCCAGGACCGCCTGGACCGTTTTGTGAATTTTCGCAGCAAGCCCGCCGACCCGAACTACGATACCGGCGAGTATCTCGACCGGCTGCTGGGCGAATATATCGCGGTGGACGACGAATTGAAGGACTGGATCGAATACCAGTACGGCCGCACCGGCGATATGCGCGCGGGGCTGCACGCCCTGCTCGAACGCGGTCCGAGACAGCTCGAGCAGTTGCGCCAGGTCCAGGAGTCCCCGGACGCCTTCGCGCACGACTACGCGAGCTCCCTCCGCGACGCCATCGACGATCTGACGGACACGCTCGACGGGGCGTCCAAGGCGCTTGCCGACCAGGAGAAGAAGTTCGGCGAACTGAAACGCGAAGCCAAAGCCGATGCCCGCGCCGCCAAGGAGCGGGAGAAAGAAGAGAAGAAACGCACCAAGGAAGAAAAGAAACTGCGCAAGCGGGAGCAGAAGCGCGGCAATCCTACTGAGAGCGACGACGACTAAGGCGATTGAGTCATTGAGTCATCGGGTCATTGAAATCATCGGGCCATCGGGAGATTGGAAAGAACGCCGTTCAATGACTCAAGGCTCAATCGTCCGATGATCCGATCACCCGATGACCCGATCGCCCGTGCATTCAATAATGGAGCAGCTCTCTTTACCTCTGGGTTTACCGGCGGACTGGGCACAGGACCCTCCCCAGAGCGCGCCCACGCCGGCCGGCGCCGCAGACCCGGCCGCGGCCTTCGTTCGGGCGTTCCGCCGCATGGGAATTAAGCAGGCCCTGCCGGATTTCCGAGTCGAGTACCACGCGTACGCCGGTTTAAGGAGCACGGTCCGTCTGCGGGACAACCAGGTGCGAGTCCGCCTCTCGGACCTGCTGGCGGAGTCGCCGCCCATTGTGCTCGAAGCGCTGGCGGAAATCCTGCTGGCCAAGCTTTTTCGCCGCCCAGCCTCGCGCGAGGCCCGGGAGTGCTACCTGGCTTACGTGTTCAAGGAGAGCACTCGCCGTCGCATCGAGGAAGCCCGGCGGGAGCGCGGCGGCAAGAGGCAGCGTCCCGCGCGGGGATGGGTCTTCAACCTGGACGAGATTTTTGAGGACCTGAACCGCCGCTTCTTCAAAGGTAAACTCCCCGCCGTGCGCCTCGGGTGGAGCGCGCAACTTTCCCGGACCATCCTCGGTCACTACGATGCCGCGCACCACACCATCACCATCAGCCGGCTGCTGGATTCGCCCCGGTCCGCGCGCTACCTCGTCGAATACCTCATGTTTCATGAAATGCTGCACATCAAGTATCCGGTGGAGCGCAGGGGCCATCGCCGCGTCGTCCACCCGCGGCAGTTTCGGGAAGAAGAAAAGAGATTCCCCAAGTACGAGCTGGCGCGCCGGCGGCTGAGGCTGATGTCCGGCCGCATGGAATGAGGGCGAGCAGAACCGGGCGCCGCGGCGAGGATTCCTCCAGGCAGGGGCTCAGTGTACTCTGCGACGACGAAACCCTCAACACGGAGCGCACGGAGCATCTCCGTGACCTCAGTGTTGAAGCTTTGGAGGCACGGAGGCCGCAGAGAGCCTCCCATTGGTTGCAGCCCCTGGCCGCGCTAAGTTAGAGTTTAGCGTTGGCAGCGGAGGAAGCAGATGTTCAGTGATCCGGCGGGAGGAAATTTTGACGTTCTCGTTGTCGGCTCGGGCGCGTCAGGAGGGTGGGCGGCGAAGCGGCTTTCCGAAGCCGGTGCGAAAGTGGCGCTGGTGGACGCGGGCCGTCCGCAGGCGGACGCGAACTTCACCGAGCACGTGCCCCACTTCAAGCTCAAGTATCGCGACCACGCGGCGGAGGTCATCCGCAGGACGCGCCCCGTGCAGAAGGAATGCTACGCCTGCATGGAGTACAACTACGACTGGTTCGCGAACGACCTCGAAGAACCGTATACGACGCCCTCGGACATGCCCTTCAGTTGGCAAGG
>QHZK01000228.1 GCA_003224635.1 Acidobacteriota bacterium
GATCCCCGGTTGGAGTGTGGAGGTATTTCGGGTTCAACTGGTTGATAAATTCGATGGCTTCGTTGAGTAGGTGAGTGCTTTTAGTACCGACGTAGTTCACGGTCAGCGATGCAGTCTGCGTGAGCTGGCGTTGAATTCCGAATGACCACTGCTGCACGTACGGAAGTAACCCGCCGGTCTTGGGAATGTAGCCAGGCGGAGTCGTTGCGTTGAGGCTCTTGCCGTTCTCAACGCCGGGCGATTGCACCGCTGGACTAAAGCAGTTCGCGGGCGGCCCATCGTCCAAGAAGAATACGGGATCGCGCTGATTGAGGTTTTCCGAGCAGTCGATGGTGGAAAAGAAATCGCGGTTGAAAATCGCAAAGAAGTCGTCAAATCCGGAGCCGGCCATGAAAATCCCATAGGCGCCGCGGAGGACTGTCTTCTCCCTCATCGCATACGCAAAACCGAAACGCGGGCCCAATCCCCGGTACCAAATGTCGGAAAAGCGGCGACCGAATCCGTTCTGCCCCGCAAACGCGATCGCGCCCGGAAGGCCACCTGCGCCCGGGTTGGAGAGGGTGGGGATGAAGCTCTCGGACCGGTCGTTCGCGTCGTAGGTTGGCAACTGAATGTCGTGGCGCAGGCCGATATTCAGAGTCAGTTTCTTCGTCGCCTTGATGTCGTCCTGGACGAACCAGGAGAAGCGCTTGCGTCGAGCGGCCATGTCAACCTCGTCGCTCGCTCGAAAAGCGTTGACGGAGCCGAGGAGAAAGCTCGCAAATGAGTCTCCGGTTTGGGCGAGACCCGGCAGCGTGGTCTGGCGGGCCGAGAACGTGAATTCTCCGCTGCTCCCACCAACCGTATCGAAAATGTGGTTATTCAATCGATTGGCCCGAATTTCGCCACCGAACTTGAACGAATGGCGACCCTTGATCCAAGTCAGGTTGTCGTCGAACACGAAGTTGTTTTCAATCACTTGATTTTTAGGCGCATGGCCGCCCAGCGGCTGGTAAACAAATCCGCCTTGATTAGCGAAATTTATCGTCGGCAGCCCCTGGTCGGATCGCGGCAGCCCCTTAAACCCGAGCTGGGAAATATCCTTGTGAAAATCAAAATAGAAGTGGGGATTGTTGAAGCGAGAGTATCCGAAGCTGAAGTGATTGAGCACGTTGGGCCGCAGCGTGATATCGTAGGCCAGGCGGCCATTTTTCGTCGTCACCTTTTGGTTATCCCAGTTGCTAAGAGGGTTGGGAGGTGCCAGACCATTGCCATTCGTGTCCACGCGAGGGCGGCGCGTCAGATTGAATGAAGCACTCAATTTGTGTCGCTCCGAAATGTTCTCGTCCACTTTGACCAGCCAGTAAGCGATGTCCTTCCGGACCTGAAGGTCTCCGTTCGTCCCGGGAAAATTACCCGTCGTTTGGGGACCTGAAACAACAGGGAAAAACGGCAGGAGGTTGCTAGCAATTGTGCTCCGTATGGGGACCTGATTATTGGGAAAGGGATCCCTAACGATGCCAGTCTGTGTGGCTACCCGTCCGGTGGTAGGATCAACCACCCCCGATGTAACTTGCCTGGTAGATTCAGGGTCATAAATCGCTCCGGCATTTACGGGTCGGCCCAGGGCATCAAAGCACGGCTGATCATTATTCGCGCCGCAAGACTGGAGTTGGGACCCGAGGAGACCAGAAAAATCGCCTCGAAGCAAGGATTGAACGGGGTAAGTATTCCTGCTGCCAAAAACTCCTCTTCGTGACGTCGCTCCTTCGAAAGCGGAAAAAATGAACGTCTTGTTTCTTCCGTCGTACACATGGGGAATATAAATCGGTCCGCCCGCCGATCCAGCGATGCCCCATGACTTGTCCGGAGGCTTAAAGGCGTTGCCTTGCGCGTCCGGGGGCCCCGTGAATCCCATGTTGCTCAGGACATCGTTGGCGTTCAGGACTTCATTTCGAATCGAAGTAAAGAAGCTCCCATGAAAGTTGTTGGTGCCGGACTTGAGCTGGTATTGCGTAATGCCCGCTTGCGCACTGCCGTACTCCGCCGAGTAATTACTGGTGTCGAGCTTGAACTCGGCCAAGGCTTCGTAAGGAGGCGAATTCTCGAAGAAAGAGCCTTGAACAGTCGAAAGATTGTTGGAGACTCCGTCCACCGTGATCTCTTTCGTGAACGCCTGCCCGCCGTTGACGTGCGCCGTAAAGGAATCGCCGGAGACACCAGGCAGAATAAACATAAACCGCTCAGGGTCGCGAATGTCGCCACCCGCAACCAAGGGAAGCTCCTGAACCAGCTTGGTGCTGACTTGGTGGCCGACTTCCGAACTGGCTGTCTGGAGTAGCGGCGGCGCTCCCTTCACTTCCAGGACCTGCGTCACTGCGCCCACTTGAAGGGTCACGTCCAGGCCGACCGTCCGCGACTGGGACATCTCGATCGGCGAGCGGATGAGCTTTTGGAATCCGGCGACCTCAAAAGTGACTGAGTAGCTTCCGGCGGGCAGATCGGGAAAGACATAAAGGCCCGCGGAAGTGGTCTGCGTGCGGTAGTCCACATTGGTTCCCAGGTTCTTAGCCAGCACGTCCGCGCCGGGTACTACGGCCCCCGCCGGATCACTCACCGTACCGCTTAGAGTACCGCCTGTAGTTTGCCCGCGAAGCGGTGTGGGCGATACGGCCAAGCAGAAGAGGAGCGCGAACAGAGCTCGGAAACTTTTACCGGCCCTTGCAGCGTCTTTGCCTATGGAACGATAGCTGGGCGGTGTACCGCAAGGCAACGGCCTGCCTCGCGCGGCTGAGGGTTGACCTATCACTCTCCCTCCTCGGCGGAACTCCCTGACCCAACGCTCTATATGCCGACATAACGAATAGAGAGCGGAGTAAAGCATAGCCCGGCAGGCGATGTCAACAGGGAGGGGTGTGGTGTTGACACAGGGAGGGGTGTTGTGCGGTGTTGTGTTGCCCCGCGTCCTAGGTACAAAGACACATTCGACTCCTATTGGGCTGCGCCTATAACAATAGGGGACTGCAAGTTATCAAATATGCGATCGGGCTTGCTTAATGGAGGAGGCGAAAGGGCACAGCCCTCCCCAACGAGCACAGACGAAAGGAGAATCCGAAGCCACGGTTGCCAGGGTATTTCGGAATCGATGTACTCGCTACGAGCAAGATATCGTAACCAGGGTCTTCATCCGGCCTCTCAAGGGGGCGGTGCGTGTCGGTCCGCTTCTGGCAGATCAGTCAGCGGGCTGGGTTGGGGGCTGACCTTCAATTTCATCAGCCGATCGAAGGTACTCCACTCCGCTTTGGCTTCAGCCCGCCGGCCCATCTTCTGGTAGATCCGAGCCAGGATGAAATGAGGCCTGCTATCCTGTGGGTCGAGGCGACCGGATTTCAGCAGTTCAGTGATGGCCATGGCGGGCTTTCCCTCACGATAGAGAGCCTTACCAATCAAGTAATGGGCCTGGGCAGAATCGGGTTCCAGCTCGGCGGCGTGTCGTGCATAGACTTCGCCTTCAGGAACTCGGGTGCTTTCGGTCCCCGTCAGAAGCTCCGCCAGGTCGAGATAGCCCTGCGTGTACGTTTCGTGATGTTTCTCCGCGATTTCGAGAGCGCGCTTGTAGTAGTGCTCCGCTAGGCTATAGTTCGCGAGGTTCTGGAAGCACAAGCCCAGCGAATCGTGCGCCTTGAAGTTCTCGGGGTTGAGGCGGATGGCCGCGTAGAAGCACGCGACGGCTTTGTCAATCTTCTGCTCGGTAAAGAAGAGCCGACCTGCCATATACTGGTTCTCGTCGCTCTCAGGATTCTGCTGCACCGCGATGAGCAGTTCTTTTTCAGCTTCTTCCGGATGATGCATCTGAAAGTAATCGAGCCCCAGAATCAGGTGGGCCCGGTCATTGTGAAAGTCGACCTTCAGAGAGCGCAGGAGATAGGTCATCGATCGCGCCCAGTTGTGCTTGTTAAAGAAGACAAAGCCCAGGCGATAGAGGGCCTGGGCAGAGTCCGGCCTACGACGCAGATAGTTCTGAACGAGAGTTTCGGCCTCGTCGAGCTTTCGGCGCGCGAGGTCGACGTCTACAGTTCGAAGCAGCGCGGCCTCTTCGTCGGGCGAATAAAGCGGAGCCGAGCCGCCACCTTGCGCTGATTCTCTGTTCTGGAGGCTCTGCGGTTGAGGAGCCTCGCACCCTAGCAGCACCCCGGCTCCCAAGACTAAAGGGATCAAGAAAACACTGAGGAGGGCGGCGGTAACCTGATCCCGGACCGCGTTAGTGTGCAGCGCGTGTACCTGTGCGCCCTTGAAAGTCATGCGGGTCTTCCCTACCATAGGGTTCCTGGGAGCGCGGGCGTCCCGTTCGCTTTCGCTCAGGGCAGGCTTGCCCGCCTCCTTGCCTCCCCTAGCAGCTAGCTAGTTCGTGCGGGCGGGACGCCCGCGCTCCTAGGGGACACCGCAGGGTGCGACAACGGCCGCACGAAGTCGGCGCGTTCCTAAAGTTATGACAGTTTCCAGACCACGGTCAATTTGATGCGGAGGCTTGAAGGCGCGCGCGCCTTAAGCGTCGCGGCATGGACTGCGACTCCGATCTTGCTTGCGCTGGCGGCCTGGTTGCTGTCGCGCGCTGACACGCCGCCAGCTTACGGTCGAGGCCTGATCGCGGGAGAATCGGCCGCCATTCATTTCGAAGACATCGCGGCTCGTGCCGGCCTGACGGCAGTGAACGTCAACGGCGGAGACAAGGCTAAGCGCTACATCCTTGAGAGCACGGGCAGCGGGATCGCTTTCCTCGACTATGACAACGACGGCCTGCTCGATATCTTCGTGGTGAATGGAACCCGAATGGGTCCGCCTCGCGGCGCCCCTCCCACTAATCACCTTTATCGCAATCAGGGCAATCGGACTTTTGTCGATGTCACTGAGCAAGCCGGCCTGGTCGAGACCGGATGGGGGCAAGGAGTCTGTGCCGGCGACTACGATAACGACGGTTTCGAAGACCTCTTCGTAACCTACTACGGCTCGAACGTCCTCTATCACAACACGGGGAAGGGCTCCTTTGAAGACGTAACCCGGCGAGCGGGGGTAGGGACGGGCGGGCGCAACTGGTCGACGGGCTGCGCCTTCCTCGATTACGACGGCGACGGCTGGCTAGACCTTTTTGTCGCGAACTATGTGGACTTCGATCTGTCCCATCCACCGGAGCCTGGATCCACTCGGTTTTGCTACTGGAAAAGCGTGCCGGTGTTCTGCGGGCCGCGCGGCTTGGGGGCACAGTTAAACCATCTCTACCACAACAACCACGACGGAAGATTCAGCGAAGTCTCGCAGCAGGCAGGGATCGTAGTTCCGGGCGAACACTACGGCCTGGGCGTGCTGACCGGCGATTTTGATAATCGGGGGCTGACGGACATTTATGTGGCTTGCGATTCGACCGCCAGCCTCCTCTATCGCAACCAGGGCAATGGGACCTTCAAGGAAGCAGGCGTCACGGCGGGCTGTGCTTACAACGAGGACGGCATCGCCCAGGCCGGGATGGGTGCCGCGGCGGGCGACTACGACGGCGACGGCTGGCTAGATATTTTCAAGACCAACTTCTCCGACGACACGCCCAACCTCTTCCACAACAACGCCGACGGAACTTTCAACGACCGCGTCTTCGATGCCAAGTTGGGGAACAACGTCAAGTACCTCGGATGGGGCTGCGGATTCGCCGACCTCGACAACGACGGTTGGAAGGATATCTTTATGGCCAACGGCCACGTCTACCCGGAGCTTGAGCGCTACGATGCCAACACGCCTTACCGGGAGCGCAGCTTGCTTTACCGGAACCTCGGTGATGGGACCTTTGAAGATCTCTCCCGCGCCGCCGGGCCGGGGCTTGAACTCCTGCGGTCGGGACGGGGAGTTGCCTTCGCCGATTTTGACAATGACGGCAAAATCGATATTGTCGTGAACAACCAGAATGATGCGCCGACGCTGCTACTCAATCACACTGACAATCAGAATAATTTCCTGTCGATCAGAACCGTGGGAACCAAGTCCAATCGCGACGGAATCGGAGCGCGAGTGATCTTGACGGCCGGAGGTCGTCGCCAGCCGGAAGAAGTCCGGAGCGGCGGCAGCTACCTTTCGCAAAACGATTTGCGACTGCACTTCGGCCTGGGCCGCGCGAAACAGGCGGACACCGTCGAAGTTCGCTGGCCAAGCGGCCGGATCGACCGGCTGTCCGCCATCCCGGCCAACCAAATCATCTTGGTGCGCGAAGGGCAGGGAATTGTCAGCGCCGTCAAAGTCGCGCGCTAGCTCGAAGTCCGCGCGATCTAGAGACGGCGCTACATGTTACGCAGGGAGCCGGCCACACAGGCGAGCACGGAGGCGCTGTTCGTCGATCTGGCCGCTATCGCGCCGAACCACGTAGCCGACCAGTTGCTAGGAGTCCGAAGTGGCCCTTGCTTACTTATTCCTCTGCGTTATTATCCGACCACTTAACCTTTCGGCGATTGAGAATTCGGGAGAAGGGAGGTAGTCAGCCATGAGGCAAAACCTGAGAAGGGCCGTTTTCACCATTAGCGCCGTTCTGTTTGTCGCGTGCGTCATCCGAGCCGGTGTCAGGGGTCACGCCAGCGTGTACGTGGGCGGGACCTTGAGCGGCATTGAGAAGGGCGCAAGAGGACAATTGGATACGGGTGACAAGGCCCTGGCCTTCAGTCCTGGAAAAGGGGACGACTTCAATATCCCCTATACCCAGATCACCGCGATGGACTACGGGGAGCACGCGGGCCGACGGGTCGCCGCTGCGGTCTTTGTGGCGTGGCCGCTACTGTTCTCCCATAAGAAGCGGCACTACCTCACGGTCTATTTCAACCGCGATGAGG
>QHZK01000229.1 GCA_003224635.1 Acidobacteriota bacterium
CGCGGTCTGCGCGCCCCAGGAGTCATACCAGCCGCCCAAGAGGTAGACGGGGATGTCCTTGTACTCCGCCACGTGGGCCGTCACGTCCGCGCCGCAGTTCTTCCAGAAATCGTCGTAGTCGCCGTGACTCATGGCTTCGACGAGCCAGGCCTCGTAGTCCGGCGCGAGCTTGAGCGGCGTCATGCCGCGCCGGAGCGGCAGGCCCTTCGCGTATTCGCGGACTTGCTCGCCGAGCCGCACGAGGGCCTCGCGGACGCGAGGGTCGCGCGCCGGATGCGCGCCCTCCGGCAGGCCGAGGTTGAAGATCCAGTTCAGCCAGCGCAGCTCGAAGGCGCCGTTGTGCCTGACGCCGTACCGGCCGTAGTCCGACATGGCGTCCACCGGAATCATGGTCTTGAGATACGGTGGGTTCGCGAGGGCCAGCGCGTGCTGCGTGCCGCCGGGGTAAGACGTCCCGACCGTGCCGATGCCGCCGTCCGACCACGGCTGCTCGCCGATCCACTTCGCGGTGTCGAACCCGTCGTTCCCGTCGTCGCGATGGGGCCGCCAGCTTCCCTCGGAATCGAAGCGCCCGCGCACGTCCTGGGCAACGGCAACGTATCCATGCGAGACAAAATAAGTTGCCCAACCGGCCGTTTTGCCGTACGGAGTGCGCTCGAGGATGGTTGGAAACTTCCCCGGCGCCGGGACGCCGTTGACCGCCGGCCGGCAGACGTCGGTGGCTAGGCGCACTCCGTCGCGCATCGGGACCATGACGTTCTTCGAAATGACGACGCCATACTGAGCGTCGGCTTGCCAGGCCCGTCCGATGAAACCGGCCCGCCAGTACAGACACAGGCTGGCGACGACCGCGGTGAGCGATGCAACCAAGGAGCGGCGCAGCAGCGTGCGACTCAACATGGGCAGTCCTTTGAGATGGAGCGCGGCCATCTTGGCCGCTCTTTCACGAAACGGAGACCTGCGGGCGGGACGCCCGCGCTCCTCCTTGCCGCTCTTTCACGAAAGGGAAGGCCTGCGGGCGGGCCTGCCCTGAGCGAAGCGAACGGGACGCCCGCGCTCCCTTTCCCCGAGCGCTTCCAAGAGCTCCTGCGGCGTAACCTCGGCGGTCCCAAACTTCAACACGACGCAGCCGGCGGCAAGGTTGGCCAATTGCGCGGCTTCTTCCATGGAGGCGCCCGAGCAATAAGCGAGCGCGAGCACCGCGATCACCGTATCGCCGGCTCCGGTCACGTCGTAGACGGGGCGCGGCACGCTCTTGATTTCATGCGCCGTTGCGGCCGCCGAGCCAGGCCCCGCTGGCTCAAACAGTGTCATGCCTTCGCCGCCCCGTTTTATCAGCAGGTACCCACAGCCCAGTTGGGCGAGCAGCCGCCGCCCGCCCGCCTCGAGCCGGTGCCCGCCGTCCAGCGGCATGCCGGCCATCAGTTCCGCCTCCTGAAGATTAGGCGTGACGGCGGTGACGTGTTGACAAATCTCCGCGTGCCCGGGTTTAGGGTCGACGAACACCGGCAGCCGCCGCGCGCGCGCCAGGGACCCGACCTGCTTCAACAACTCGGTTGTCACCGAACCCTTCGCGTAGTCCGAGACAATCAACGCGTCGAGGCGCGCGATCGACCGGCTGATGCTGCCGAGGACAAGACTGGCCGAGCGCGAAGAAATGGGCGCAGGTTTCTCGAAGTCCAGACGCAGCAATTGGTGCTGGCGGGCCACGATGCGAACCTTGCGCGGCGTCACCCGCCCCTTTTCCTCGACCAGAGTGCCGCAAGAGACTCCCCTGCTTTCCAGGTGCGCGCGAAGCTGCTTCCCGCTCGCGTCCGCCCCGAGAGCGCCGAAGGGCACGACGCGGCCTCCCAGCGCCCGGATGTTCGCCGCCACGTTGCCAGCGCCGCCAGGAAAACCCTGAGCGGCGTTTTGATCGCTCATCAGGACCACTGGCACGGGCGCCTCAGGCGAGATGCGCGTGGCCTCGCCTCGCAGCAGCTCGTCCAGCATGAAGTCGCCCAGCACGCCAATCGTTTGGCGGCGGAACTTGCGCACAATCTGCGCCAGACTCTTTACACTCTTGGCCACGCCTCAGGTCCTTGTACTTTCCGCGTTATCGACGACCATCTTCTGAACTAGCTGCCTAATGCTACACCGACAGTATCGGCGGCGCTAGACGGGTCTGGAGGTGCCGGGCTTGTTTCCAATAGGCAACACTCGTTCGACAGCAAATGTATCAGTTGAGGGGCAGAAGCCTTTGAAGGTTATAATCGTTGATATTACTTACTGTCGTAATATGTTATATATCTCTATACCATTATATCTTTTGATACCGTTATCAATGGTAGGTCCGTATCGCTGGAAGCGTGGCGCGTCTAACATCCGATGTGGCCTGATGTTATGGCTTCGCGCCCGCACTCAAGCAGAACGCAACAACGAGCTTGGGCCCCAACCTGGCGGGTTGGTCCCGCCTCGTTTGCCCCCGCGGACCGCAATTTGGAAGCCCCCTTGCCTTCTTAATCCCGCGAGAGTCACGACCAAAGCAGCGGTATGCTGCGCCGTCAGTCGACTGATGAACTCTCCTGTGAACGGACAGGCTCTCTCGCCAAGGATGAGAGCGCCTCAGAAGAGGCCGCGCAATGTCGGAGTTCTGCAAACAAACTCGTTCGCACGCTAATCTCCGCCGTCTGCAGCTTTGCACGGAGCGCGACGAGCGCACGGTCTACGACCCGGTCGGCGGATGCTTGCGCTGCAGGCAGTGCGGCGATCCTGCCAAGCATTGTAAGAGTTGCTCCAGGCTGGTCCATTGGATGGAGTCGCCATGCCCCGGCTGCGGAGCCGACGCATGGTGGGGAAAGACGGACGCTCCACACTCTGCTCTGGCGCAGCCCAAGTCCATGGAGAAAGTCGTCCTGGAATTTTTCCAGCTCTTGCCTTACGAGGCAGCGAAAGCAGCCTACAAGCTCGCCATCCAAGAGTTACACCCCGACAAAGGCGGCGATCCCGCCAAGGCAGCAAGATTCAACGCCGCCTGGCAGCGAATCAAGTCGGAGATTTTTGAGCCATAAATGAGGCTCCTTTTCTCCCCCGTGGCCCGACGGCTGGTCAATGCTCGCGGTAGGGGTTCTGCTAGAGCGTCTCTACGTAATCATCGCACCTGCGGCGGTGGCTGCGCTTGAGCGGTTGACACCGTGATGGCGGTGTTCTACGCTCGACTGCAGGGCGTTCGAGGCGCGCTCTGCCTTTGATCCATTGCATGCAGGCTGAAGTCGTCGAAAGCAGCAAGCAGGCTGCCCCGCGCGACCCCGCGCGCAGCTCGCCGCGAGTCCTGATCCTCCGCGCCGGCGCCATCGGCGACACCTTGATGGCGACCCCACTGGTGCGGGCGTTGCGTCGCACTTTTCCGGCCGCCTACCTGGTCTTCCTCTGCTCCCGGCAGGCGCACGACGTTTTGCGGTATAACCCGCACCTCGATGAAGTCACCTCTTTAGGCTATCGGCATCTGTCCCCCTGGCTGAGCTTCGAGAAGTTGCGCGCGCTCCGCCACCTGCGGAAGTTGAATCTGGACTGGGCCCTGGTGCTCGAGAGCCATCGTGACTTCACGGACCTCGCGCGCCGCGCTCGTCCGGCACGCTTGATTGGATACGGGGACCTCGGCGTCGGGGAACGATCTGACCGCGCCGCATTCGATCCGCACCGCCACTCGAGCGAAAACCATCTGATGGCCGCTCAAAGCCTGGGCGTTCAGCCGGCGAGCGCGGACATGGAGTTGTATTATCCCGGCGCGCTCGATGAGACATTGCGGCTGCGCCTGGCCCGCCTCGGGATCCAGGAGGGCGAGCGCCTGGTGGGGGTGCATCCGGGCTGGGGAGGCCGCAAACATCCGCCCGAGGACACCCGGCTGCGGAGCTGGCCGGCCCACCGCTTTGCCGACGTTGTCCGCTGGCTGTTCACCAGGGCCCGCGCTCGCGTGCTACTGACCGGCGCGCGCGAGGACCGCACGCTTACCGACCTCATCGCCCGCCTCTCAGGCGTCTCCTGTTTGAATCTGGCCGGGGAACTTTCACTCCTGGAACTCGCGGCCGTGGTCCGTCGACTCGATCTCTACCTCACCGTCGACTCGGGACCGGCCCACATGGCCGCGGCGCTCGGCACTCCGCTGGTGGCGCTGTGGGGACCGGGAATCTTCGAGCAGACGGCACCCCTGGCCGGCCGGGGCCCCGTGCGCATTCTGTATCATCGCGTCCCCTGCGCTCCTTGCTATGGCACCCCCCTCATGAAGTCTTGCCAGGACAATATTTGCATGAAGCGGATCGAGGTCGGCGAGGTCTGCTCCTCGATTGAGCAGCTACTGCCGCAACCAAAATAGAACTTCGGGGAGCCCGCCCACTACTCCGCGTCTATCTCGGCCTCGTCGATCAGCATGACGGGAATGTCGTCTTTAATGGGGTAGACGCGCCGGCACTGGCTGCACTTCAGCCCTTGACCGTCCGTTGTCAGCTTGACCGGGCTCTTGCAAAGCGGACACACGAGAATATCCAGCAATTCCTGGTTGATGGCCATGTCTTTAACTCCGAAAGCGAAAGCGCAATCTAACAGACGCCGCCCGTGATTTCAAGCCCGCTGGTGGACCCTGCTGGTGGAGTTGAGCGCTGGCGGAGTTTCACCGACTCCAACGTCTTGTGTTATGCCGCCCAGGTGGTTTACTGTAGGTGCCGTACACAAACGTCAGGCGCAACGTGAGCTAAGCTCCACGTCAAGCGGAAGGCAGCGCGGGTGAGGTCGCCCCCAAAGCAATCCCTACCAAGAGACCGCGACCGTCGTGGAATTCTGAGTTCCGATCTTCGAGCTTGGAGCGAAAGGAGCCCTTTGAATCCACGCGCGCTGCTGACCTATTGTCAGTCCGAGCTTCCGGCGATGCTGGATTGTCTGCAGCAAGTCGTCGAAATGGAATCGCCCACGAACTCGAAGGCGGAGGTTGACCGCCTGGGAAATTTTCTGGCGCGAGAGCTCAAGCGAAGCCACGCCAAGGTTCAGATCCTGAAGCATGCCCGCGCGGGCGCGGCCGTCGTGGCGGAGTTGTTCGGAAAGTCAGGACGTGGCGTCAAGCCCATTTTGCTCCTCGGTCACTTGGATACTGTGTGGGACCTGGGGACGCTTTCGCGCATGCCATTCAAGATTCGCGGCGACCGGGCTTACGGGCCGGGCATCCTGGATATGAAGTCCGGGATTGTGTGTGGCCTGTGGGCGCTCGGCGCGCTCCAGGCTTTGAAAATCTCTCCTGCCGGCCCCGTCCGGTTCTTCCTCAACTCGGACGAGGAGGCTTCAAGCCTCGCCTTCCGCAAGCAGCTCATGGCAGAAGCCAAGAAAGCAAAGGCCGTGCTGGTGCTGGAACCCGCCGCGGTGGCAGGCGCCCTGAAGACAGAACGTAAAGGCACCGGCGAATTCCGGATTACGGTCTGCGGGCGTTCCGCGCACGCCGGCATCAACCCAGCGGCGGGCGTCAACGCCATCAGCGAACTCACGCGCCAGCTCCTGCGGGTCGAAAAACTGGCGCGTCCTCACAAGGGCCTTACGTTGAGTGTGGGCACCATCAGCGGCGGCACGCGGACGAACGTCATCCCGGAACGCGCCTCGGCGACTATCGACGTGCGCATCCCGCACGTCGAGGACCGCGAGATGATCGAGCGGAGGGTTTGCAGCCTGAAGCCGATTAATCCGGAGGCGCTTCTGGAAATCCAGGGGGGGATCAACCGTCCTCCTATGGAACGCGCTCGGGCCGTCCATCTATTCCGCAGGGCCCGCGAGCTGGGATGGGAAATGGGGATGGAGCTCGCCGAGGCCTCCACCGGCGGCGGCTCCGACGGCAATTTCACTGCCGCGCTCGGCATCCCGACGCTCGACGGCCTGGGAGGAGTCGGCGACGGCGCACACGCGCTCGACGAGCACATCATCGTTCGTGAGCTTCCCCGTCGCGCCGCGCTGCTGGCGGCGCTCATCGCCACACTGTAGTTCTCAGTTTGTCGGTTGGTCAGTTCTCATCAAGGGTATGATCTCCTCCATCTTTTCAATCGTGGGGCGCGGTTTGCTGTTCGTCTGCGTCGCGCTTCAACCGTCAAGCGCCAGGGGTCAGGTCACAGCAAGCCCGGCAGCCGTGAGCTCATTGCGCAGCGCCGAGCGATCGCAACCACCAGCGCAAGTGGCCCAAGCCAGTTCGGGATCGCGGACCTCGAGCGCCCGGGCTGCCGATCCGCGGGAACTGCTGAAGCAACTGGACAGCGTTTCGATCGATCCTTCCCAGATTTACGCCTTGCGGCACGCCGAGATCACGCGCGACCGCCTAAAGATTTACTTCAACCGAGGTTTTGTGGGCTTTCTCACTTCCGTCGGCGGCGAGATCACGGGCGCGGCTTTCTCAGGCGACGGCGAGGTCCTGTTGATCCCACCAAGCGCCCCGGAGAAACGGAACCTGGCGCAGTTCACCCAGTCTCCGATTCTCGAGGAGCAGTTCACCTCGGCGTATATGCGCTTCACGGACCAAACGGCGCGGGATCTCCTGGCCGCTGCCAGACGGCCCGACCTCGAAGACGTCGAGCAGCCGGCGGGATTTGCGGAGCGATGGAACGCTCTGGCTCCCCAGCTTCACAATGCCGACGACTCCATGCGCATCCTCGAGGACCTGCTGGGCGAGCGCGATCGGCCTCTCTTCCAGGCGCGAATCGAGGGCGTGAATCTGGGCGCGTTCGACGTAAGAGACGACGAGCGGGCACCGGAAGCTGTGACGGTGGGCACGGCTCGACGCATTCAGGGAAAGCTTCTGGCCGATATCTGGTGCGCGTTTCCGACGCGAGCCTCGGAGGCGCGCGGCGCATCGTTGCTCCTGGGCTCGGCCGGCGTCCGTTCGTACAAGATCGATACACGCATCAACCCGGACAACAGCCTGGACGGCCGCGCTGAGCTCGAACTCGAGTCCCGCTCGGGCGCCGACCGCGTCCTGGTCTTCGCGCTGTCGCACCACTTGAAGGTGGCGGCGGTCTCCGAAATCAGGGAGGCGCACGAGCAGAGCCTGGCGTTCTTCCAGAACCCCTCACTTGAAGAATCGGAAGCCGCAGAGCGGGGTGACGACTGGGTGGTGGCAGCCCTGCCCGCGCCTCATCCCGCCGGGGAAAGATTCCGGCTGACTTTCGCTTATCAGGGAAACGTCATCGCGGACGTCGGCAACGGCGTGCTCTACGTGGGAGCACACGGCAGTTGGTTCCCCAACCACGACTTGATCGCGCCCGCGAGCTACGACCTCACCTTCCACTATCCCGACTGGCTGACGCTCGTGGCCACGGGCCACCGCGTTGGAGAAGATTCTTCCGCGGGCTTGAAACACAGCCACTGGGTCTCGGACGGCGCTTTCCGTGTGGCGGGCTTCAACCTGGGCGCATACGATACGCGAGTTCGCCGCGTCGGCAAGACTACGATCGAGGTCTATGCGACCCCGGAAGCCGAGGCTGCCCTTGAAAAGCGCCACTTGAGCGCCCAAGGTTCGGGTCCGGCGAGTGTGTTGGTCGGCCGAAGTCCGATAGCCGACGGCGTGCTTCCGAGGCAGGCGGCACCGCTGGTGCCTGCCGCCCTGCTCGACGACGTGTCGGACAGCGCGGCGCGGGCCCTCCGGTATTTTGAAACATTGTTCGGGCCTTACCCCTATTCGCGACTGGCCATTTCCCAGATCCCCGGCAACTTCGGCCAAGGCTGGCCGGAGCTGGTCTACCTGCCGACGCTGTCCTTTCTGCCCGCTTCGACGCGCTCGGAATTCTTCGCCAAGAAGGGTGAAGCAATCGAGGACCAGCTCTTTGTGGCGCACGAAATCGCTCACCAGTGGTGGGGAAACGAAGTGGGGTGGAAAACCTACCACGACCAGTGGCTGTCCGAAGGCTTCGCAAGCTACGCGGCGGCTCTGGAGCTGCTCGTCGAGAAGGACGGCGAGAGCAAGTTCCGCGAACTGATGCGGACTTATAAGCGCGACCTGATGCGCGAGAACAAGGACGGGAGCACCGTTGAGTCAGACGGCCCCATCTGGCTGGGACAGCGATTGTCGAACTCTCTCGACCCGGACGGCTACGACGCCATTGTTTATAAGAAGGCGTGCTGGGTGCTCCACATGCTTCGCGCGCTCATGAGCGGCCCGGAGTCCGAAGCCGGCGCGTCGTCGAGCTCGGGTCCCGTCGCGCGCGCGAAGCTGGGCGTGCGCGCTGCCCGGCCGGACGAAAAGTTCTTCAAAATGCTCCGCGATTTCGTTCTGGCCTATCGCGGGGGAAACCCCTCCACTGAGGATTTTATCCGTCATGCCGAAAAGTACATGACTCGGGCCTCGGACCTCGAGCGCAACCGAAAGCTCGACTGGTTCTTCGCCGACTGGGTGTTCGGCGCCGGGATTCCGACGTACAAGCTTCACGTTACTACTCGACGGCTCGCGTCGGGCAAGTTCGTGCTCGAGGGCACGATCGACCAGAGCGATGTGCCGCCAGACTTCGAAATGCTCGTGCCCGTGGTCGCGATGTACGGGAAGGAAAGAAAGGCGACCCTCGGCCGGGTTGCAGTGAGCGAGTCAGGAGGGCACTTCCGCTTCACCACATCGGCCAAGCCGACGCGCGTGGCCATCGATGAGGATGAGATTCTGGCATCGGTGCGGTAGCCGGAAAGCAGAAAGCAGAAGGCAAGGACTGGTTTCTGCTCCCAGCCTTCTGCTTTACTGCCGGCTGCGTACTGCCTACTGCCTACTGCCTA
>QHZK01000230.1:0-2229 GCA_003224635.1 Acidobacteriota bacterium
CGCGGTCGCTGCCGATTGGTCGGTCGAGGGAGCGATCGTGCTCGTCTTCTCCCCGCTGCAACCGGCTGACGTCAGAATCAAAAGAGCGATGAGCGGCAATGCCAGTCTTTTCATGATTCTCTCCATTTCCGGGAATTGCGCCTCTCACGAACCGGCGCTGACCTCAGAAGATTTGATAACCCTTGCTTTGATGCACGAGAGTAGCGCCGGGCTTCAGCCCGGCACGCTGCGAGCCGCCCCTTCGCTCCGCTCAGGGCGGGCTCTGAAGGGCGGCGCTCCCAGGCGCTCACTTCTTGACAGGCCGGTAGACGTGCGTGCTTTGACCGAAGAAAACTTCGGCAGCCTCCATGATCGTTTCCGAAAGGGTCGGGTGCGGGTGGATGCTCAGCTTGACGTCGGAAGCGAGAGCGGCCATTTCGACGGCCAGCACGCCCTCGGCGATCAACTCTCCGGCGCCGACGCCCACGATCCCGACGCCCAGCACGCGGTCGCTTTCCGGGTCGATGATCAGCTTGGTCACGCCCTCGGTGCGGTCGAGCGTCATGGCCCTTCCGGAGGCGCCCCACGGGAAGCGCGCGACCTTGACGGTGCGATTCTCCTTTTGCGCCTGCTCCTCCGTGAGCCCGCACCAGGCAATTTCGGGGTCGGTAAACACCACGGCGGGTATCGCCCAAGGCTCAAAAGCCACCTTCCGGCCCGCCACCGCTTCGACGGCCGTGCGGCCTTCGTGGGAAGCTTTGTGCGCGAGCATCGGCTCTCCCGCCACGTCGCCAATGGCGTAGATGCTGGGCTCAGCGGTCCGCCGCTGCAGGTCGACTTTGACGAAGCCGCGCGCGTCAACCTGGACTTTGGTCTTGTCCAGGCCAGGAACGCCGGAATTGGGCTTGCGGCCTACCGACACAAGGACCTTGTCGAAAACTTGCGCTTCGGCGGGAGCGGCGGCTCCCTCGAACTTGACCCGGACTCCGTTCTTCTCTTCTTTCATCTCGGCGACCTTGGTGCTGAGCATGACGGACAGGAGAATCTTGTCCATGCGCTTCGCGAGCGGCGAGACCAGATCGCGGTCGACGCCGGGCAGCAAGCCGGGCATCATTTCCACCACTGAAACCGCCGTCCCCAACGCAGCATAGACCGTGCCGAGCTCGAGGCCGATGTAGCCTCCGCCCACCACGAGCAGAGTTTTCGGCACGTCCGCAATTTCGAGGGCCGACGTCGAGTCCAGCACTCGCGGACTCCCGGCCGGCACGCCGGGAATCGAGGCCGGACGGGACCCTGTGGCCAGAATGGCATGGTCGAAGGCAAGGCGTTGCTCCGCGCCTTGGTTCGATCGAATCGCCAGAGTCTTGGGACTCAAGAGGGCGGCTTCGCCTCGAACATAGGTGACGGCGCGCTGCTTGGAGAGTTGCCCGAGCCCGCCGGTCAGTTTCTTGACTACGCCGTCTTTCCAGGCGCGCAGCTTGTTGATGTCAATCTTCGGCGACGGAAACTCGATGCCCCAGTTGGCGGCCTCGCGCGCCTCGGTCAGCACCCGAGCGGCGTGCAGCAGCGCCTTTGACGGAATGCACCCGCGATAGAGGCACACGCCGCCCGGATTGGGCTCGGGATCGATCAGCGTCACCTTCATGCCCAGGTCTGCAGCCAGGAAGGCGGCCGCGTACCCTCCCGGGCCGGCGCCAATCACGGCGAGCTGCGTGCTGTTCGTTTTGTCACTCATCGTTTTCCCCGTGGCTCCCCACTTAGCGATTGAGCGGAAATGGCCACTTATTGATTATACTGAGCGTCGTAAGTTATGCCGCATTCCGCTGTAGCGGCGGTCTGTGACCGCCGGTCGGCGCTCATAGAGCGCCACCAGCAGTGGCACATCTGCTTCGAGTGGCGGCAAGGAGCCGAAGGCCCGGAAAACGTCGAGATCGTCGATTATCACTAGGGAGCACAAAACCATGGCACGCACGCCCATTCACCCCGGCGAAATCCTCGCCGACGAGCTGAAGGAAACCGGCTGGATGAACCTGCAGAAAACCTACGAACTCGACCTTGCCCGCCGGCAAGTCGGCAAGGCCCTCAAGCATATTCGCCAGAGGCCGAGCACTACCGTCCTGGCATCCGACCGGACGTAGTGCACGAAGCCCGCGCCTGTGAACCGACGGGCGTCGCTCTGCCTATCTCGGCCTGGCCACCGGCGGCGCTAATGACCGTGCTGGTGGTCCTTTCGTTCAGCGGACAGGTGGC
>QHZK01000230.1:2276-12415 GCA_003224635.1 Acidobacteriota bacterium
CACGCTGGTAATAGCTTTTTGCCCGCACGACGTCGCCTTCTTGCTGGGCAACTTCCCCTAGATAATACAAGGCCCGCGCAGGCATAGCGTCGTGGCCGTTGTTGGAGAGATCAGTCAACAGGTCTGTCGCCTTCGCCAGGTTAACCTTCCCCTCCACACCCCGCTTCCACATCAAAGCCAGGTTGAGCTCCGCATAGTCCCTGTATCTCGAATCCGGAAATTGCCGGATGAAGGCCTCAAGCCTAGCCACGTTCTGATAGTTGTAGGGATCCCACCTGGACGGGGCTTCGTTGGCGAAATAATGAGGAAGATCCGTCTGTTTAAGAAACTCGTAGGCTCGTGCGTCTTGCCCTTGGGGCTGCGTAACGGAAATGGTCATATCCCCGCAACGGATTCCACCAAGTGTTACGACAAGATGCACCTTGCCCGGGCGGTCGAGCACATGTTTCACTGAGGCAAAGCGAAGGCGAGGATCTTTATCGATGGCGTCGAAGTCAAAAGAGATGAGCCACGTTCTGGCTTCCCCGGGTTGCAGAACAACCAGCTCGCGCGATGGGGGCGGGCTTATAGGAGTGAGCGCAGGGTAGTAGTATCTCCATCCGGCGGCGTCCCTCCGCACAAACTGTAGGAGGTGCAACGATTCCGTCATGGTTTGGGGCTCGTTGGACCAGTTCTTCAGATATACCGCAGCCCACAGCGTCTCGAATGGTAACACCTCTCTAGCGCTCGGAAACGTTCCACATCCCACGCCCTTTGGGAGGAGGAGGTTGCCAGGAGGAAGTGCCCAGGCCTCTTGCGTCAGGATCCGAAAATACGGATCGGGCTTTGCTTCGATAGCACGTTGGTAATAATCCTGCGCGAGCACCCAATCACCCTTCTGCTTCGCAACGTCTCCTAGATAGTAGAGGGCGCGCGCAGGCATAGTATCGTGGCCGTTCTTGGAGAGATCAGTCAATAAGTCTGTCGCCTTCGCCAGGTCAACCTTCCCCTCCACACCCTGCTTCCACATCAAAGCCAGGTTGAGTTCGGCATACTCCTTGTATCTCGAATCCGGGAATTGCTGAATGAAGGTCTCAAGCCTGGCGACGGTCTGGTAGTTGTACTCATACCACCTGTCTGGGGCCCTGTTGGCGAGATAATGAACAAGATCGGTCTGTTTAAGAAACTCGTAGGCTCGCGCGTCTTGCCCTTGAGGCTGCGTAACCGAAATGGTCATAGACCCGCAACGAGTTGAACCAAGGCTTGTGGCAAAACGCACGATGCCCGGTTTGGTGAACACGTGCTTGTCGTGTTGATCGTAGAAGAAATCGAAATAAGTAATCCAAGTTTTAACCTCTCTGGGATTCAAGACAATAGAAGTGTCCGGCGAGACTGGGGAAATCGGTTCGCCAGCGGGGTAGTAATATGTCCGCTTGCCGTTCTCGCCCAGCACGAACTGAAACACATCCCACTCTTCCGTCACGGTTCGAGGCTGGTCCGACTCGTTCATGAGATAGATTGCGGCCAGTAAGGTCTCGAAGGGCAATACTTCTGTGGCGCTCGACTCCGTCCAACATCTGACTCCCGCTGAAGGCGCGCTCCCCGGGTCAATCACGTTCCCTTGAGCCTCGGAAATCTCCGAAGACGAAAACGCCAGGATGCAGATCAAGACAGCGCAAAAACTCAGCGCCGTCAGACGCGTTCTCGGCCTGGAACGGATGTGCAACACGGGGGGAAACCTCATCCTTCCAGCGGCAGCAAGAACGGTTGCTCGAGCGCCGCAGCCACCCAGCGCAGGAAGCGGGCGGCGTCGGCGCCGTCGATCAGGCGGTGATCGTAGGAAAGGGAAAGGGGCAGTATCAAGCGCGGCGCGACCTGGCCGTCAAGGACAACCGGCTCCAAACGCGCGCGCGAGATCCCCAAGATGGCAACTTCAGGGGAATTGACGATGGGCGAAAAATTCGTGCCGCCGATTCCGCCCAGATTGGTAATCGTGAACACGCCGCCTTCCATCTCCTCCGGGGTGATTTTCTTGTTCCTGGCTTTCTCGGCGAGCCGGGCGAGCTCGACCGACAGCTCGATGATGTTTTTCTGGTCGGCATTTCGAATCACCGGCACCAGGAGGCCGCGATCAGTGTCCACCGCCACTCCGATGTGGAAATACTTCTTGTAAACGATCTCACTCTTGGCCACGTCGACGCTCGCCGCAAACTGCGGAAAGGCGCGCAAGGCTGAGACCACGACCTTCACGGCAATGGCCGTGACGGTCAGCTTTCCGCCCGCTTCTTCGGCTTTCTTCGCAAAGCGCTTGCGAAGCTCTTCGAGATCGGTGATGTCAGCCTTGTCGAACTGGGTCACGTGGGGAATAGTCGTCCAGGCGTGGCTCATGTGCTCGGCGGTCTTACGGCGCACGTTCGACATCGGCTTGCGCTCGACCTCTCCCCACCGGGTAAAATCGGGCAAGGGAGCCACGGCAGGCAGACCGGCGGGACTCGAGGTCCTGGCGCTGCTGATAACCTGGCGAGCGTAGTTGGTGACGTCCTTGATGGAAATCCGGCCCCCTGGACCTGACCCGGGTACCTGGCCGATGTCGAGGCCGAGCTCGCGCGCGCGCCTGCGCACGGAAGGCGCCGCCGGCACGACCGCCTGAGCTGTCTCAGGTTCAGACGGGCGGATCGGGACAACGTGCCCGGCCGCTGGGCGCTCCCATCGGTCATTTCCTTCAGCGGATCCTTCGGCGGGTCCTTCGGCTGGTCCTTCGGGTGGTTCTTCCGCCGGCTCCGGTCTTCTTTCCTCGATTTGGGTTTCCTCGGTCTGGATTTCCTCGATCTGGGCTTCAGCGACTGCGCTCGCTCTGCTGCTCGCGCCTCGGGACCGCTCCGGCTTGGGAGCTTCCGGCCTTGCCTCGGTTGCGGGTCTCGCCGTGGCTTTGGGTTGTTTGACCTTCTCTCCGCTCGCTGCGCCCGCTCCATCTTCCAGGGTCAGGATGAGTTGCCCGACCTTGACCTTTTCGCCCTGCTTGACGTGGATTTCTTTGACCCGCCCGCTCACGGGAGCAGGTACCTCAATCGTGGCCTTATCGGTCTCGAGCTCCACCACGGACTGGTCCTTGGCGACGGTATCGCCTACCGAGACCAGCACCTTTACCAGATCGCCTGACTCGATGTTCTCACCCAGCTCAGGGAGTCGAAATTCGGTCACCATGAGGCAATTTCCTTGAGTGTGGGAGCGCGGCCATCTTGGCCGCAATTTGTCCTATGGCTTTGCGGGCGAGACGCCGGCGCTCCGAGGCTTCTCAGGAGACCACGCGGGATCGGCCTTCGCCGGATCGATCTCCAGGTCTCTCATGGCCTGCTCGACCACGGCCGCCTTGATCTTCTTCTCCCGCGCCAGCTCACTGAGCACCGCCAGGGTAATGAACCTCGAATCTACTTCAAAGAAGTTACGCAGCGCGCTTCGACCGTCGCTCCTGCCGAAGCCGTCCGTGCCCAGGGAAACGACCGGGTGCGGGCACCAGCGTGAGACGGAATCGGGAAGCGCCTTCACGTAGTCGGAAGCGGCGACGATCGGGCCGGCAGCATCGCGCAGGCACGCGGCGACGTAAGCCACTCGCGGCTCTTGGGCAGGATGGAGCATGTTCCAGCGGTCCGCGGCGTGGCCGTCGCGATACAGTTCCTTGTAACTCGTCACGCTCCAGACATCGGCGGCGACGTCGTACTCTTCCTCGAGCAACTTCTGCGCCTTTACAGCCTCGAGGAGAATCGCGCCGCTCCCCAGGATCTGCGCGCCCAGTTTGGATTTCAGTTTAGACTTCTCGTTCGAGGCGGCCTTAAACAGGTACATCCCCTTCAGAATACCTTCTCTCGCGCCCTCGGGCAGGGCCGGCATCGGGTAGGGCTCGTTCATCACGGTCAGGTAATAGAAAACGCTTTCCTGCTTCTCGTACATACGCCGGATGCCGTCCTGAATGATCACGGCAAGCTCGTAGGCGAAGGCCGGGTCATACGCCCTGAGGTTCGGGACAGGGTAGGCCAGAAGGTGGCTGTTGCCGTCCTGGTGCTGAAGGCCCTCGCCGGCCAGAGTCGTGCGGCCCGCCGTGCCGCCGAGCAGAAAGCCGCGGCAACGGCTGTCGCCCGCCGCCCAGATCAGGTCACCGATGCGCTGGAATCCGAACATCGAGTAAAAGATGAAAAAGGGAATGGTGTTGATGCCGTGGGTCGCGTACGCTGTCCCCGCCGCGATCGAGGAAGACATGGAGCCCGCTTCGGTGATCCCCTCCTCGAGAATCTGGCCGTTCTTGGCTTCCTTGTAATAGAGCAGCGTGTCCTTGTCGACCGGCTCGTACAGTTGGCCCACGTGGGAGTAGATGCCGACCTGGCGAAACAATGACTCCATTCCGAAGGTCCGCGCCTCGTCGGGCACGATCGGAACGACGAGTTTCCCGATCTCTTTGTCCTGCAGAAGCTTTGAGAGCAACCGCACGAAAACCATGGTGGTCGAGACTTCCCGCCCGTTGGTGCCCTCGTAGAACTCCGCGAAAAGGTCATCGGGCACGGTCCGAAGCGGCTTGTCGATCACGCAGCGCTTTGGAACGTAGCCGCCCAGCGCCCGGCGGCGCTCCTGAAGGTACGTGATCTCCGGGCTGTCGTCGTGAGGCTTGTAGAACGGAGCCTGCGCCACGTCTTCATCGGAAATAGGGATTCCGAAGCGGCTGCGAAATTCGCTGAGCTCGTCTTCGTTGAGCTTCTTCTGCTGGTGTGTGATGTTCTTGCCTTCGCCGGCCTCGCCCAGCCCGTAGCCCTTGATGGTCCGCGCCAGGATGACGGTGGGCGATCCTTTGTGCTCGACCGCGGCTTTATAGGCGGGGTAAACCTTCTTGGGGTCGTGCCCGCCCAATCGCATCTTGCGAAGCTGTTCGTCCGACAGGTGCTTCACCATTTCGAGCAGGCGCGGGTCAACACCAAAGAAGTGCTGGCGGAAATAGCTGCCGGGTTCGACGATGTACTTTTGCCACTCTCCGTCCACGATCTCGCCTAGGCGCCGCACCAGCAAGCCGTCGTAATCTTTGGCGAACAAGGGGTCCCAGTCGCTCCCCCAGATCACCTTGATCGCGTTCCATCCGGCGCCGCGGAAGATGGCCTCGAGTTCTTGGATGATGTGGCCGTTGCCGCGGACCGGACCATCGAGCCGTTGCAGGTTGCAGTTGACGACAAAGATCAGGTTGTCCAGCTTTTCGCGTGCGGCCAGCCCGATGGCGCCGAGCGCCTCCGGCTCGTCGGTCTCGCCGTCGCCGAGGAAGGCCCACACCTTGGCGTCCGACGGTTCCTTCAGGCCCCGGTCTTCAAGATAGCGGTTGAAGCGCGCCTGGTAGATGGCCATGATGGGGCTCAAGCCCATCGAGACGGTGGGAAATTCCCAGAAATCCGGCATCAACCAGGGATGAGGATAGGATGAGAGCCCGCCGCCCGGTTTCAGCTCGCGCCGGAAGTTCGCGAGCTTCTGCTGCGAGAGCCGACCTTCCAGGAACGCCCGCGCGTAAATTCCTGGAGAGGCGTGGCCCTGAAAGTAGATCATGTCGCCTTCCTGGTCCCCGTTCTTGGCGCGGAAGAAGTGGTTGAAGCCTACCTCGTACAGAGTCGCGGCCGACGCATAGGTCGAGATGTGCCCGCCGATGCCGCTTTCCTCCCGGTTGGCTCGCACCACCATGGCCAGGGCGTTCCAGCGGACCAGGCTCTTGATGCGGCGCTCGATCTCGGGGCTGCCGGGGAAGGGCGGCTCCTTCTCCGCCGATATCGTATTGATGTAAGGAGTGTTGGCCGTGTAGGGCAGCCGGACGCCGTCCCGCTCGGCGTGGATTCTGAGGAGCTGCAGGAGGCCCTCTACCCGTTCAGGGCCGCCCTCCTCCATGACGTAGTCCAGGGACTCGAGCCATTCTCGCCTTTCGATTTCTTCAACGTCGGGCGTTTCCGGATGATTCGTTCGAGCCATAGATTCTTGCATTCCCCATCAAGGATATCGGTGTGCCAAGAAGTGACACATGCGAGGTTAAAATCACCGTAGCAGAGGGGCGCGACGACGCCCCTGCTTTGCAGATACCACTTCAAATGATAGCATTCTTTCTTGGGGGAGCGCCAAGCTTCTACTGCGCCTGTCGCGTGTCAGGACGTAACTTGTTGCCGTGTCCATCGTTAAGGATAGAGCTATGGATATCTGGCGAGACATTCAAGGGGTCAACGCGGGGTATCTGGAGGAGCTCTATGAGCGCTATCGTCGCTACCCCAATTCTGTAGATGCCGGAACGCGGGCGATTTTTGAGCAATCACCTCCACCTGTAGCGGCTGTCGAGGCCTGCCCTGGAAGGGACCGCCGATCAGAGACGGCGCTCACCGAGCGCCGCTACAGTGACGAGACGGCGCTCATAGAGCGCCGCTACAGCGCCAAGATCGTCGGCGCCGTGAATCTCGCGGAGTCGATTCGGAAATTCGGCCACCTCGACGCCCAGATCGACCCGCTGGGCAGCCCGCCGCCGAGCGACCCTTCTCTCCATCCAGAATTCCACGGGGTCACCGAGGAAGACTTGCGCGAGTTGCCTGCTACTCTGATCGTGGGAACGATTGCGGAGGGGAAGGCGAATGCGCGCGAGGTCATTCAGGCCCTGCGCCAAGTCTATTCATCCGTCACCGGCTATGATTACGCCCACCTGCGCGACCCGGAAGAACGGGAATGGCTGCGGGTGGCGGCTGAGTCCGGCATTTTTCGCCCTCCCGCTGACCCGATCGATGAAGTGGCGCTGCTCGAGCGGCTCACTCAGGAAGGAGTATTCGAGCTCTTCCTGCACCGCACTTTTCCCGGCAAGACCCGATTCTCGATCGAAGGCCTCGGAATCCTGATACCCGTGCTCGACGAAGTGATCGGCCGGGCGGCGGGCGCCGAATTCCGGAACATCTTGATCGGCATGGCCCACCGCGGACGCCTCAACGTCCTGGCGCACGTGCTAAACAAGCCCTATGCCCAGATCCTGGCTGAGTTCAAAGACCCGGTGAAGGCCAGTCGATACCGTGGTGATCTGGGCTGGACGGGCGACGTGAAGTATCACTCGGGCGCACGGCATTCTGTGAAGGAGGGCGAGGCCGCGAGCCTCGTGGTGTCGCTGGCGCCCAACCCGAGTCACCTCGAAGCCGTGGACCCCGTGGTCGAGGGCATGGCGCGCGCTGCCGGAACTCAGGTGGACGGGCCGGGGCCGCCTCGCTTCGATCCCACGCGGACGCTGCCCCTCCTGATCCATGGCGATGCGTCCTTCCCTGGCCAAGGCGTCGTAGCTGAGACGCTGAATCTCTTTCGCTTGCCGGGCTATCACACCGGGGGCACGATTCACATCATCGCCAACAACCAGCTCGGGTTCACCAGCACGCCCGAGGATGGCCGGAGCACGATCTACGCGAGCGATCTGGCGCGGGGCTTCAGGATTCCGATCGTGCACGTGAACGCCGATCATCCGGAGGCCTCGATCGAGGCGGCGCGCCTGGCGCTCGCCTATCGCGTTCGCTTTCACAAGGACTTCGTGATCGACTTGGTCGGCTACCGCCGCTACGGTCACAACGAAGGCGACGAGCCGAGCTTTACCCAGCCCGTGATGTACCGGAAGATTGCGAGTCACCCGACGGTGCGGCAGCTTTGGGTGAAAACATTGCTCGAGCGCGGAGTCATTAAAGAAGGTTTTGCGGAAAGCCTCGTGCGCAAGCACACCGATCGCATCCAGGGCGTGTACGAATCACTCGAACCCGAACGCCAGTTGGTCGAGCCGGTGCCCGAGCCTCCGCCTCCGGGCGCGGCGCGCCACGCCAGGACGGCGGTCTCCGTCGAGCGGCTGCGGCAATTGAATGGGGGCCTTCTGGCTGTGCCCGAGGGTTTCGCGCTCAACCGCAAGCTCGAACGCGCCA
Source organism: Acidobacteriota bacterium (assembly GCA_003224635.1). Classification (GTDB taxonomy): domain Bacteria; phylum Acidobacteriota; class Terriglobia; order UBA7540; family UBA7540; genus QHZK01. The sequence continues at coordinate 10,196 of QHZK01000230.1, forward strand.
GGAACCGAAGGCGGCGGGCGCTGGACAATATTGACGAGAAGACCGTCGACTGGGCGATGGCCGAAGAGCTGGCGCTGGCTTCGATCCTCGAAGACGGCATCGCCATTCGCCTCACGGGCCAGGACGTGGAGCGCGGGACTTTCAGCCAGCGGCACGCCGTCTTCTATGACGTGAATACCAATCAGCCCTTCATCCCTTTGCAAGCTTTGCCCCGGGCGAAAGCGGCCTTCGAGGTGTGCAACAGCCCGCTCAGCGAAAATGCGGCTTTGGCCTTTGAATACGGCTACAACGTGCAAGAGCCTCGCCGGCTGGTGATCTGGGAAGCGCAATACGGGGATTTCATCAATGCCGCTCAGGTCGTGGTCGACGAATTCATCCTCTCGGCGCGCGCCAAGTGGGGACTGACTCCGTCGCTCGTGCTCCTGCTGCCCCACGGCCTCGAGGGCCAGGGGCCGGACCACGCCAGCGCCCGGCCCGAGCGCTTCTTCGAGGTGGCGGCGGCGATCAACCTCCGCATGGCGAATTGCACGACCGCCGCCCAGTATTTTCACCTGCTGCGATTGCAGGCGACCCTGCTCGAGGCAGACCCGCTGCCGCTCGTCGTCCTTACTCCCAAGAGCCTGCTGCGCCATCCGCTCGTGGCCTCGTCGCCTCGGGAGCTGACGGAGGGCGGGTTCGAGCGAGTCATCGACGACGAGCGGGCACAGCAACTGCCCGCCGAGGTGCGGCGTCTGATCCTGGCGAGCGGCAAGGTGTACGTTGACCTGGTCACGAGCGAGCGTCGCGGGACGGGCCGCGCCGTCGCCCTCTGCCGCGTCGAGCAACTCTATCCCTTTCCCGAACAGGACTTGCGCCCCGTGCTCGAGCGCTATCCCAATCTGGAAGAAGTAGTGTGGTTGCAAGAGGAGCCTCGAAACATGGGCGCGTGGGGATATATGCGCCTCCGGCTCGCCCAGCTCATTGATGGGCGCTGGCCCTTGCATTATATCGGGCGGCCGCGGAGCTCCAGTCCTGCCGAGGGTTCCTCAGCCTGGCACGCGCTCAATCAGGAGACGATTATCAAGCAGGCATACGACCTGACGGAGAGTCGTGCGGATGAAAGCCTCTTGTTAAGGAAGGCGTAACTGCACGGGATTCGGGGTCTGTAACTCGGGAATGTTGGAATCTGTAATATGAATGGCGAATGGTGAATTATGAATGATGAATGATGAATGATGATGAATGATGATGAATGATGAATGATGATGAATGATGAATTACAGTGTCTGTTTGTGGTTCACCATTAATAATTCATAATTCAGAATATCTGTAATCTTGCATTTCCCGAATCCCGAGTCCCGAGCCCCGAGTCCCAGGGTCGCAAAACATGTCATCGAAAATCCTTGTGCCCGAACTGGGCGAATCGGTCCTGGAAGCCACGGTCGGCCGCTGGCTGAAGCATGAAGGCGAACCCGTGAGCGTGGGCGAGCCGCTGCTCGAACTCGAGACCGAGAAAGTGGATCTCGAAGTCGGAGCCGAGAGGAGCGGAGTGTTATCCCGCATCGAGAAGCCGCAGGGCGCAGACGTCCGCATTGGCGACGTGCTGGGCGTGATCGAGGACTCCGCGAGCGTGGGCGTCCCATCTGGGAGCGCTGGCGTCTCGCCCGCAACTGTGAAATCGGAACCGAAGCAGGGCGAGCCGCAAGCAGCGAGCAGCGAATCAAGACTTCAGAAGACCCCTGATTCCGCCGTCCGTACTGCTCCCGTCCCAGCGCGCGAGACAGGTGGCGCGGCCCCCGAATCCAGAGCCTCGAATCCCGAGGCCCGAGCCGCGGCCACTCCCTCCGCCCGCCGGCTTGCCCGCGAGCGCGGAGTGGACCTGGACGAAGTTGCTCCTCACGATCAAGGCGGCCGGGTGACCGCGGAGGACGTTCAAAGCCACTTGCAAGGGAAGGGAGTCGAAGTCGCGCCCCCGCCGGCCCCACCGTCAAACGCCAGCCGAGCAGCGTATGGCGCCGGGCCGAAAGTCAGTCCGACGCCCTCCGCCGTGACGGGCGGAGCGACGGCTTCCGTGCCCGCAGCTCCCGCCCGTTTTGAGGAGCGCGTGCGCATGTCGCGCCGGCGGCAGACCATCGCCCGCCGCCTGGTCGAAGCGCAGCGCACTGCGGCCATGCTCACCACCTTCAACGACGTTGACATGACCGCAGTCATGGAGGTCAGAAAGCGCCAGAAGGAGTCCTT
>QHZK01000223.1 GCA_003224635.1 Acidobacteriota bacterium
CCCCCTTTGGCCGGCAGGCCTTAATCACTGCCTTCGGGGCCTTGTCAGTGGGGATCTCCCAGGGCTTCGGTGCATAACGAGCGAATTCGGCACGACGGATGTTGCCCGGGCCACCACCAAGTTCGCAGATGAACTGTTCCAGGTAAGGCTTGTTGAGATCCAAGCTGAGGAGCCAATCGAGCAGTACTTTTGCCAGGCGGTTGATTTCCCTTGTCCAGCCCTGCTGACTGACCCTCAGTTGCGATAACCTTTCCTTGACTCTCCGCTCCTGAGCCTTCCTGAGCGCCTTCTTCCCACTCATTGACCCTTCCTCGAAAGCTTGCCTCTCTTCGCCAGTGAGGTGGCTGAATCTCAGGTGCTGGCGGACGTTGCCCTCGGAGCGACCGATGGCTTTAGCCAACCCTCGCCCTGAATGGCCGTTCGCGATCAGCACCTTCAGCCGCTCGCTGCGCGCCAGCGGAGAGAGGTTAGACCAATCCACGAGCAACTGAGCCAGCTCAGAATCTGCGGGCTGAGTCGGCAGAGCGTCGATCGGAGGGATCCCGTACACCCCGGCGAGATGCTGGCTCGTTGAGAGTTCTGGTTTCGTTTTGCTTTTAGGCATGTTGAGGTCCTTCCTCCTGTGTTTTGGGATTTCGACTAGTGAATCACTTGCTGAGATACGACCGAGATAGACCATCCTTTTTCCGCTGTCTTCGACACCGATCGGCAACGAAATTCCAGATGCGCTCATGCAGCAGGTCGTGGTGATCCCGAGCGGTTTTTAGCCCGTAATAGTCGATAAACCGACGGCCCGAGCGCAACGCGCGTTTGACCAGGTCGCGCAACTGCGCCTCCGGCGGAACCTCGATTCCTGCCGCCGGCAATTCCAGGCGAAATTTCTCGACCCATGAGGCGACCATGCGCTTGCGCCGGCCCCGCGTGCCGGTCTCGCCGAAAGGCGGATGACGACAGGTGCAGGAGAGAAAGAATGAGCGCACGAAGCGAAGGCCCTGTTGCCAGCGCTGGCTCGAGACCGTGAAGGCTGCAGAGCCATGCAGGCGGATGAAAGCCGTCTTCCCCCGCTTGCGGGTCCTTTCGAGCTTGCTCAGGAGCCTTTGGACCGCGCAGGAATGATTCCGCAGCCAGGGTTCCATGTGCCCGTGGCGAACCATCGTCTGAGTGGCACGCAGGCCCACGACGCAGGCTGACGACTCGAACACGTCCAGATGGACCCTCCGGGTGTCAGAGGCTATTGTTGTCTTCTCCAGCGCGCGAGCAATGATTGCCAGCACGAGTGGGTTGTACTCACCCTCGTCCTTTCGGTTGTGGGGCGAGGTCGAGGACGGCGGAGAGCAACTCTCCTTGCCGCGCTGTTCCCATTCAGAGTGCGCCGTGACAATGTGCCGCAAGCCAGGACGGATGAGCCTGGCTTCGGAGCGCGACAATCGGAAGGATGCGGTGACGCTGCTTGCCCTGGACACTTAGCCTCCTGGAATAAAGGTTCAAGTTTCGTTGAGGGGCTCGACGGGAGAGACCGAAGTGGCCCTCAAGGATCGACGGCTCGGCTGCTGCGACATGCTATTCTGTGAGCCATGCCGACCAACCGCCAAAGAGCAAGGGTCAACGTCGTCCCCGGAGAACCTGTCCCGTGTACCCGCCGTGTACCTCAGTCCGGCGTTTGTAGCGTTTTCTGCGGTTTGAGCGACTTGTGGCATCAATAAGTTATGAGTCTTCAAGTCGCCGCGTGGGTTCGAGTCCCACCCCCGCTACCACTTAAACCATGCCGCGTTATCAACAGCGTGCAGGTAGACGCTAAATAATTGTGTTAAGTTTGTGCTTGACTACTAATCGTGACAGGTCGCTGCTCCAGCTCGGTTTGGGTCTCGCCATTGGCATTCCAGTGGCGCTCGCCGCAGGCCGCCTGCTCGCCAGCCAGCTCTACGGAGTCAAGAGTTATGATCCGGCTATTCTGGGCTTAGCCGCCGCAGCTCTCACAGCCTGCGCGCTCGTGGCGGCATTTGTACCTGCTCGGCGCGCAGCCTCGATTGATCCGGTGCAGGCCTTGCGGACTGAATGATCGACGAACAACCGCACGGTGGAAGTCTCCTGTCATTCCAGGTAATCGGTCAGTGCCTCCGCGATCTCGCCCAGACTGCGTCCCGCAAAGCGCACCGCCAGCCCCAAGACTTCACGCCGTACTGGAGGGTGCGCCGGTGCAATTGCCGTCAGGGGTATCCCGCCCTCGGTGTGAGGAGGAAGGGTCACCGAACGACCCTTATCGACCTTCCAACCGGAGGGCGCGCGCAACTCCACGAACGCCTGCTGCGGCGAGCCTGCGTGGTTGTAGACTCTCGCCTCGATGGTTGTTACCCGCTGGCCCGGCAGGACCGACTGCCGATAGGGGTACGCAAGAAGGGTCCAGGCCAAAGTTGGGATCATCCCAAGGAAACAACGTGGAAAGCAGGTCGCGACGCCGCTCGATCAGCTCGAGAGCCCTCCTGATATACACCCCCCGCAAATCTTTCGCGCTCTATTCGTCGCGCCACCGAGGCGGGCGGCTGTTCCGTAAAGATACCCAGACCGACGATTCGAACCACGGTGCAGGCTTCAGGCTGACGTTCGACGCGCGGTTGGTATTAATTCGCCCACCAGGGTCCAATACGACAGCAGGCCTGCAACGAGAACAATAACGGCTACGGCGACGCCCGGAAGGTAGGAGCCGGTCCGCGCAATCAGAAATCCCGTCGCCATCGGCGAGAGCACGCCACCAAGGTTGCCTGCCAGGTTCTCCCACCCGGTCCAGACGCCCAATCGGTCCGTGGGTGCGCAACCTTGCAGGATCGCCATCAAGTTCCCTGTCGCCAGGCCGACCATGGAAGCGCCACAGAGCAAGCCCAGAGCCGACCTTGTGTCCGTCGCCCGCACCGCAGGAATGAGCATCAGCCCGCTGAGGAACGCCGCAGTAATAATCCCTTTCCGCGTACGCGTTTCGTTCCAGCCGGAATGGATCAGCCGGTCGGCGATCCAACCACCCAAGGGCATGCAGGTGCCGAAAATCAAGTAGGGAAGAGAAGCGTAGGAGCCGGCTTCCAGAAGCGTGAGGCGCCGCACTTTCACCAGATAGTCCGGCAACCAAGTAACCAACAGGTACCAATAGTAGCCGAAGCAAAAGAACCCGACGCAGATGCCAAAGAGGTCTCGACTGAGAGGTGTCCCGTTGCGACGCTCGCGGGCGCCCGTGGCAATACGTCCCGCAGTCGGGTCCCGGCGTTGCTCCGAGGGGTAGACGGATAACCAAGGGATTAACCAAAAGAGCGCGGAGAAGCCGACCAAGAAGAACATTCGGCGCCAGCCATAGCGGACAATGAGCCAGGCAATCAAGGGCGCCCCGAGCGCGAGTCCAGCGCGGCTCCCCGAATCGAAGAGCCCGGAAGGCAGCCCACGTTCTTCCGGCGGGAAGAAGGCAGCGACGATCTTGGTCCCGCCGGCAAGATAAATGGACTCGCCGACCCCGAGAAGCATACGCAGCCCTATCAACGCGGACAAGCTCGAAGCCACACCTGTGAGACCGCAAGCCACGGACCAGAGCGCAAACAGGCCAGCGTAGAGCCAGCGCAGATTGAAGCGATCGGCACACCAGCCCACGGGCACCTGCATGACGGCATAGGACCAAAAGAAGGCCGAAAGCAAGATACCCTTGAGCGTCGGGCCCAGAGCCAGGTCTTGCGAGATTGCCGGAAGCGCGAGCGCGAGCGTGGCGCGGTCCAGATAGTTGATCAATGAAGCCGCAAAAAGCAGCCCGACAATCGTCCAGCGGCGCGCATTCGAAACGACGGCTGCCATGTCCTTGAAGCCTGCGGTGCTGACTGAATTACCAAGCCTGCGGGTTAAGTCGCTGACGTGTTTTGCCCGCCACGATCCGGGCCGGGCTTGCCATCATACCTCAGTCGAGTACTACGAGGCCTCGGCATGTCGATGTGGTCCTTAACAATAGTTGTCCAAAACCCCAAGGACCAACCTGAGACCATTTCGCAGCCGCCCAGCCGCTCATCGAGAGCTTTACCTATGATACTCCTCGATACTCCTCGTCTGGTCGGCCCGGACTGTCCGCTTGCGGATGCGAGTTTCCCAGGAGCGGGCAGCCTTCGTTCAGCACTCGAGCAGCAAATTCCATTTGTTCTTGTGTTTTCAACTAGTTGGCGGTATGGGCGGTTTGGCACGCGGGCTGCGACTCGGAACCGGGTTGGCGTGTGCATCGGCCGAATTCCCATCTGAGGTGTGGTGACTATGGGTACGCTGCTCCAGGACCTTCGTTACGGCTTGCGGATGCTGGCCAGGAATCCCGGCTTCACGGTCGTTGCCGTCCTGACGCTCGCGCTGGGCATAGGCGCCAACACGGCGATCTTCAGCGTGATTGATGCGGTTTTGCTCAACCGCATGCCGTATCTGAATGCCGACCGCCTGGTGATGGTGTGGGAACAAAGCCCGGGACGGGGTTGGTTTCGAAACATCGTTTCCGCCGCCAATTTTGTCGACTGGAGAAAGCTGAACCCGGTTTTCACTGGGATGGCTGCCGTCGATGAGGGTGCTTACGACGTGAGCGGAACAGGAGAGCCCTTGGAAGTCCGGGGCGAGCAGGTTTCCGCGGATTTCTTTTCCGTGCTCGGGGTCCAGGCCGCGCTCGGCCGCACGTTCACACCCGAGGAGGACCAGCCCGGCGGCGCGCGTGCGGCGGTGTTGAGTAATCGGCTGTGGAAGGAGCGTTACGGCGCCGACCCTGCGCTTGTGGGCCACGAAATCACTATCAACCGCAGCCGCTTTACGGTGATTGGCGTTCTACCGCCGGGCTTCTATTTTCCTCCCTGGGGTGACAAGGCGGACCTGTGGATCGCGGGCTTAGATCTCCGCCGGCCTGAGCGGACCTGGCACGAGTATGTTTCGATCGCGCGGTTGAAACCCGGTGTGACGATTGCACAGGCACAGGCCGAAATGGATACCATCGCCCGCGGGCTCGAGAAGCAGTACCCGGAACAGAAAGGCTGGGGCGTGCAGTTGGTCAACTTGCACGAGCAGGTTGTGGGAGACATGCGCCCGGCTTTGCTGGTGTTGCTGGCTGCGGTCGGCATGGTCCTGCTGATTGCGTGCGCAAATCTTGCCAACCTGCAGCTCGCGCGAGCGGCCGCGCGGGAGAAAGAAATCGCCGTTCGAGCGGCTCTCGGTGCCGAGCGCCACCGTATCGTCCGCCAGCTTCTGACCGAGAGTGTGCTGCTGGCGATAATCGGCGGCGGCCTTGGTCTTCTGCTGGCGAGCTGGGGCGTCACCCTTTTGGTGAGGCTGACCCCGCAAGACACTCCCGGCCTCAACCAGGTCGGTGTCAACGCCGGAGTGCTTGGTTTTACTCTAGTCCTGTCCATCGCTGCTGGAATTGTGTTTGGGCTGGCGCCGGCGTTTGGCGCCTCGAGGGTAGACCCGAACCAATCTCTCAAGGAGGGCAGTCGAGGTTCTACACAGGGCGCGAGCAGCAACCGCTTGCGCGGGCTTCTGGTGAGTGCTGAACTTGCTCTTGCTCTCGTCTTGTTGGTGGGCGCCGGCCTACTGATCAGGACGTTCATTGCCCTCAGCCAGGTTGATCTGGGCCTCGAGCCGCACAACGTGCTGACGATGCGGATCGCCTTGTTAGGACCCAAGTACCAAGAGCGGAGCCGCCAGACGGAGTTTTTCCGCCAGCTACTTCAGAAATTGGGATCGCTGCCAGGAGTAACCTCTGCGGCGGTGATCGATGGCGGCGGCCTTGCACCGGATGGAGGCAATGGCGACGCCTTCATGATCGTAGGCCGCCCTGTTCCGCCGTCTAGCGAGCTTCCCGATGCCGTATTCCGGGTGATAAGCCCGGATTACTTTCGAACGATGGGCATACCGCTGCTGAGGGGGCGGTATTTCACGGAAGCAGACAATCAGGAGGCCCCGGGTGCTGCGATTATCAGCGAGAAGCTGGCCCGCAACTTCTGGCCCGGCGGTGAGCCGATCGGCAGCGAGCTCACGTTTCCCACTCTTGAGGTTGCGGTCCCGGGTGTCGCTGCAAGGCGGCTCAAGCGGTTTGCGATTGTGGGCATCGTGAAAGCCGTTAAGAATCGCGGCCTGGAAGTGGAGCCCGAGGAAGAAGTGTATGTGCCCTACAGCCAGTACCCCACTTTCTACTCGCCGCGCACGCTGGTGGCGCGAACGTCCGTCGAGCCGACCTTGTTGGTGTCGGCGATACGACACGAAGTCACGATGCTGGACGCTGACCAGCCGATTTCTGAAATCAGAACCATGGACCAGGTGGTAGCCCAGGCCGCAGCAGGGCATCGTTTCCCCATGGTTCTGCTGGGGCTCTTCGCGGCGCTTGCAATGGCTCTCGCCGGAGTCGGCATCTACGGCGTGACGTCCTATTCCGTCGGCCGGCGGGCGCACGAGATCGGCATCCGCGTGGCGCTCGGCGCGCGCCGCGCCCATGTGCTGCGGCTGGTGTTGAGCGGCAGCATGAGGTGGGTGCTGGCCGGCCTGGCGCTTGGGATCGCCGGGTCACTCGGCCTCACCCGCCTTCTGAGGGACTTGCTTTATGGGGTGCGGCCAACCGATCCGCTGGTGCTCGGCGCTGTCTCCCTGCTGCTCAGCAGTGTGGCGCTCGTTGCGTGCTACATCCCGGCGCGGCGCGCGACCAAGGTTGATCCGATGGTGGCGCTGCGTTACGAGTAAGCGATGACTCGAAATTTTCGGAGGTCACAATGGGGATATTGATTCAGGACTTGCGTTACGGCCTGCGGATGCTGGCCAAAAACTCCGGCTTCGCCACGGTCGCGGTCATTACGCTCGCTTTGGGCATCGGCGCCAATACCGCCATGTTCAGCATGGTCCACGGAGTCCTGATGGGGCCGCTGCCGTTTAAGGACCCCGGCAGGCTCTACACGCTATGGGAGCGCAATCTGAAAATGGGCTACGAGCAGAATGCGCCGGCCGCGGCCAACTTCGCCGACTGGCGTGATCGGAACAAGCCAAGGGCAATCCGATGAATTTTACTGACCCTAACTTCGAGGACCTCCGCTCACAAAACCGTTCGCTACAGGGCATGGCGGAATACGCGGCCCGGACCCAATCGGTGTCGGGCGGTTCCGAGCCAACGCGAGCAGTCGTGGCTGCCGTCTCGAGCGATTTCTTTCCGGTGATGGGTGTCCAGCCCGTTCTGGGCCGTGGGTTCGTCGCGGAAGACCAGCACCTGGGCGCCGCTCCCGTCGCCCTGATAAGCCACGGCCTATGGAGGCAGAGCCTGGGCGGCATTGCTGACCTCTCGAAGATCAAGCTGACGTTCGGGGACAAGTCGTACTCGATCGTGGGTGTTCTTCCGGCAGGTTTCCGTTTTCCGTCGGACAGTGACCTGTGGGTCCCGCGCGAGCTCGTCGAGCGGCTTCCCAGCCGCAGCGCGCACAATTGGAGCGTGGTGGCGAGGCTGCGCGACGGGGTACCGCTGGCGCAAGCGCGCGCCGACCTTTCCACCATCGCGCATCGCTTAAAACAGCAATTTGGCGCGGATATTGACATGACCGACGTAAGTGTTTTGCCGCTGCGCGAATCGCTCACCGGAAGCGTTCGCTCGGCACTTCTAATCTTGCTGGGGGCCGTGGGCTTCCTCTTACTCGTGGGTTGCGCGAACGTGGCAAATCTCATGCTCGCTCAGGCGGTGGTGCGGCAACGCGAACTTGCCATTCGCGCTGCGCTGGGCGCCGGGCGCGGCCGGTTGGTGCGCCAGTTCCTGGCCGAGTCTTCGCTCCTTTCGTTTGTGGGAAGCGCGCTCGGCGTGATTGCGGCACAGTGGGGCGTGGACGCACTGGTTATGCTCGCTCCGCGCAACCTTCCCAGGCTCGGCGAGGTCTCGATTAACTTGGCGGTCCTCTTTTTCCTGCTTGGAGTGTCGGTTCTGGTGGCGGTGGGCCTGGGTGTACTCACGGCGGTGCGCGCAACATCCGGAGATTTGCAGGCAGCGCTTGCCGAAGGCGGCCGTGGTCAGGGTGGCTCGCTTGGCGGTCAGCGGCTCGGCCGGGTCATCGTCGCGGGGCAACTCGCCATAACACTCGTGCTTCTCGTGGGCGCCGGCCTGCTCGGCCGCAGCCTCATACGCGTGCTCTCGATTGATCCCGGCTTCCGTACGGAGCACATCGTCACGATGAACCTGGCATTGCCGCTTGCCTATCAAGAAAGAGACCGGGCCCCACGAGCTCGATTCTTGGACGAATTGTTCGCGCGTTTGCGTACCATTCCCGGTGTTCTGGAAGTCGGCGGCACGGGGCGGCTGCCTCTGACGCCCATGTTATCCGATGGCACCTACATCGTGATGAATCCACAAGAAAACTTGGCGCGCGCCATACAAGAGCTCGAGCGGACGGACCCGCAGAAGAGGCCGCCGCGCCTGATCCATGAGCTTGAGGGATTGTTCCACGATTCGACCCGCACGGGTTATGCCGCGTATTGTCCCGTCAGCGAGGGCTATTTCCGCGCCCTTGGCATCCCTCTGGTGCGGGGACGGCTCTTCGACGATCGCGACAGCATGGACGCACCGCACGTCGCGCTCATCAGCCAGTCGGTGGCGCGTGAAAGGTGGCCCAACCAGGACCCGCTGGGCCAAACGATCGAGTTCGGCAACATGGACGGCGACCTGCGCCTGCTCACCATCGTCGGAATTGTAGGTGACGCCCGCACCGACAGCCTCGAAACATCGCCAAGCCCGACCATCTACGTCAACTACCGGCAACGACCCCAGGCGACCGGGCGTTTCAGCGTCGTCCTGCGCATGGATGGAGAGCCTGCGCGAGTCCTTCCCGTGATGCGGGAAATCGTGCGCAACCTCGATCCCAATGTTCCGCCGAGCTTCAACACCTTTACTAAGGTGTTCTCCGACTCCCTCAGTGCGCGCCGCTTCAACCTGACGCTGGTGGGGGTCTTTGCCGCGACGGCACTGCTGCTCGCCGTGGCAGGCATCTACGGCGTCATGGCTTATTCGGTGGAACGGCGCACGCAGGAATTGGGTGTCCGCATGGCGCTCGGGGCGTGCCGCGGAGACATCTTGCGTCTAGTTCTCGGCCAAGCAATGTCGACCGCAGCAATCGGCGTGGCGGCGGGAATCGGCGGCTCATTCGCCCTCACCCGCACGATGCAATCGCTGCTGTTTGGGACAAGCGCGATTGATCCGATAACATTTGCCGGCGTCACCTTGCTTCTCTCTGTGGTTGCTCTGCTGGCGAGTTACATCCCCGCGCGGCGGGCGACGAAAGTCGATCCGATTGTGGCGTTGCGCTATGAGTAGGGCCGAGACTCGGGGTTCGGGTCTCGCCACTCGGAAAGGATCGAGTGATTCCTGAGTCCTGCGTTTGGAGGTGAGTTGTGAGCACGCTAATCCAGGACCTGCGTTACGGCTTGCGGATGCTGGCGAAGAACCCCGGCTTCACGGCGGTGGCCGTCGTGACGCTGGCGCTCGGGATTGGCGCCAACACGGCGATTTTCAGCCTGGTGAATGGGATACTGCTTCAGCCTCTGCGATTCGCACAGGCAGATCGCTTGGTTGCGATCACGGACTGGTATCCGCAAGGCGCGCTGGTGGCCATGCGCGCCAATCTGCACTCGATGGAAGTGGCTGGATACTCGGACGGGCAGGAGCTCAATCTCACTGGCCTCGGCGATCCCGTCCGACTTTATGGCACCGCAGTTTCTGCGAATTTCTTTTCGCTGCTGGGCGTACGCCCAGAGTTGGGAAGGAGCTTCTTGGCGGGGGAGGACCAGCCGGACAAAGACCGTGTTGTTATTCTGAGTGATGCGGTCTGGCAGCAGAAGCTCAGTGGCGACCCGAACGTCATCGGGCGCTGGGTAACGCTTGAGGGCGAGAGCCGGCAGATTGTGGGGGTGATGCCCACAGGCTTCCAAATCCCACACCTGGGCTTGAAGCTCCCGAGCGCATCGTCGGAGATTCGATTCTGGGTGCCGCTGCGCTTGGACCCTCGAGCGGTCGGAGCTTATTGGGGCGGCGGCTTCATGCCGGTTTTTGGCCGATTGCGTCCGGGTGTAGCGCAGGAGCAGGCGCGCGCGGAGTTGCGAGGCTATATTCCGCAAATGCGAGGAATGTTCCCGTGGAAGATGCCGGACGCGCTTTGGGCTTCATCCACGGTAATTCCGCTTCAGGAGGGTCTGGTGGGCGGCGCGAGGACGAAGTTGCTCCTTCTGCTCGGAGCCACCAGCCTCGTTCTACTCATCGCCTGCGCGAATGTGGCCAACCTGCTGCTGGCACGCGCGACGACGCGGCAGAAAGAGATAGCGGTGCGCGCGGCCCTCGGCGCGGGACGCTGGAGAATCTGCCGGCAAGTCTTGACGGAAAGCGCGATCTTGGCAGGATGTGGCGGGGCGTTGGGGATGCTGCTCGCGGTGAACGGTCTCGCGTGGCTGAAGGCGATTCTGCCGGCTGACACGCCGCGGCTCGCCACGGTTCGGATGGACTGGCGCGTGATGGCGTTCACGACCGGGATCGCGATTCTCACCGGGCTCGTTTTCGGAGCCGCCCCGGCGCTCCAGGCGTCACGAATAGATTTGACCGAATCCCTGAAAACGGCACGGCAACATTCAACGGGGGCAGCGAGTCACCGGCTGCGCAGCGTACTGGCGAGCGCGGAAGTGGCGCTGGCAGTAGTGCTGGTCATTGCCGCTGGTCTGACGGTGAAGAGCTTGTGGGAACTGTCGCGCGTGAATCCTGGTTTTCGCTTTGACTCTATCGTCACGGCGCGAATCACGCCCAACGAAGCTTTCTGCGCCGATTTTGCGCGATGCCGGAGTTTCTATAACGAATTACTGGAGCGAACGCGGGCCCTGCCCGGCGTCGAGGGTGCGGCAGTCGCCAATGTGCTGCCTCTAAGCGGAAGAATCAACGCCTTCGCGGCGGACTTGGAAGACCATCCGAGGGACCCGAAAGACCCGGCGCCAGTGATTTGGGAGACCATCATTTCGCCGGATTACCTACGGCTGATGGGGATTCCGTTGCTGCGCGGGCGTGAGTTCACGACGGCGGACATGACACCAGACGCGCCCCCCGTCGCGCTAATCACTGCGTCGACGGCGAGAAAGTTCTGGCCGAATCAGAACCCGATCGGGAAGCGCCTGAAGCGAGCGTGGAAGTCAGAATGGACCACAACCGTAGTCGGAGTGACGGGGGACGTCAATGAATACAGCCTCGCCTCCAGGTTCCCCGGCTTTGCGGACGGAGCCGCGTACGTACCGTACGGCAACGGCGCCCGCGCCGGGGTGCCACGACCCGCAGAAATGACTCTGATGGTAAGGACGACGAGCAACTTGGCGAGCCAGGCAGGAGAGTTGCGGAGGGTTGTGTCGAGCTTAAACCCCGATGTGCCCGTGAGTCAGATGCAGACACTGAGCACGGTGGTTTCGGAATCGGTGGAGGCGCCGCGCTCGACGATGTGGCTGTTCGCAATTTTTGCGGCGATGGCCTTATTGCTGGGCGCCGTCGGAGTCTACGGCGTGATCTCGTACTCTGTGGTGGAGCGGACGCCTGAAATCGGCATCCGGCTTGCGCTCGGAGCCGAGAAGCGTGAAGTGATGCGGCTGGTGATGGGTCAAGGCGCGCGCATGGCACTGATCGGCGTTATCATTGGCGTTGCCGTAGCGCTTGCGTCAACGCGCTTCCTCGCGAGCCTGCTCTATGGTGTGCAACCCTCAGACCCGATGACTTTTACTGTAGTATCCGCATTGCTGGCAGGTGTGGGGCTCGTTGCGAGCTACCTGCCCGCCCGCCGAGCGACCAAGGTCGATCCGATGGTCGCGCTGAGACATGAATGAGGTGACTCGTGGCCACTCTGATTCAAGACCTGCGTTACGGCCTGCGGATGCTGGCGAAGAACCCCGGCTTCACGGCGGTGACGGTGCTGACCCTCGGCCTTGGTATCGGAGCGAATACCGCGATTTTTTCGGTAGTGAACAGCGTGCTGCTTCGCCCCCTGGCTTACCGCGAGTCGCAACGGCTCTACTTGATCCAAGTCATTTGGCTACAGATGGCGAAGTTTTATCCTTTGCTGCCAGCGAACCTGCCTGGTTTCCGGATTTGGCAGAGGGACTGCCATTCCTTCGAGGGCCTCGCGATCGCCGAGGGCG
>QHZK01000224.1:0-1860 GCA_003224635.1 Acidobacteriota bacterium
AGCTTGATCTGGTCCTTGAAATAGGGCTCGATATTGTGCCAGCGATACTTCCCGAAGGGGTCTAAAGCAATCTCTTCGTAACTGAAAGCGCGGCCCAACAGGAAGTCGGCCATCGAGTCGCCGGTGGCGGAACCCGAGAAGTTGAAGACGCCGTTGGTCTCGTTGAACGTGGCCGAAGCCACCTCACTCTTACCTTCCAGTGAAACCAGCAAGCCAAACTTGAGCGTGTGCGAGCCACGAACCCATGTGTTCGTATTTTCGATAGGCATAGTAGATCGGAAATATAACTTACAAGCGCCTTCCGACGCGTGTATGCAATGTTCTGAAAAGCGCAGGTGTTAGACGAGTCGCTAACGAGCCGCACCCTGAGTGTCGGACGAAGTACAGTCAAGCCCCCCAGAGAGGCGTGCAATGAACATCCTGAAGAATCGTGCTGGGTCAACCGCCACCGCCACGTTCGTGATGGGCACAAAGGTGGCGCTGGCGGCTTCGGAAAGGGTGGGAGAGTCTTTGAGCGGCGCTGACTGGCGGAGGGGTACTTCGCCGTAGCCTACGGTCTCACCGGCCGTCAGTTCACCCTGAGTTTCGACGGCGACGAAGTACTCCCGCAGACGCACCACGGCCCTATCAATGAAGGTGGCCACGACCAGCGGATCATGCATGGCGCGTCCCGGCGAGCCGGTCCGGCCAGCTTGGCGCCTGCGCTCAAGGTCGTTGCGGGCGATGCGCGCCGCCGCCTGGCTGAGCGCGTCACCGCCCGCCTCGAGCCCCTTGACGTGGTTCGCGGTCAGGATGCACTCCCGAGTGACGTCGAGACCCACCATGGTCACCGGGACACCCGAGCGGAAGACAACACTCGCGCCCTCGGGGTCTACATAGATATTGAATTCCGCCAACAGGAGGATCACCAACCCGCATTCGATCAGGGCAAAGGCGAAAAGCCCTGAGTTAGACATGACCTGAAGGCGACGCAGCCTGCGGCGGGTTGAGATGTTATCACAGGGGGTCCCATCCTGCGGTCCCATGGTTTACGGCCGTGCAGGCGCCGGGATCGGGGTCGTCGCCACCGGGTACTTCGTCGCGCCGTTTCTGCGCACAAAGACCGTGCTGAGGATGTCTGAGTATACTTCCTGCCAGTCGGGCAGTACTCGGAAGAATGTGCCCAACGGCGAGTCCCTCTTGAGCAGGCAGGCCTTGACTCCGTACTTCTGTAACAGAAAGAGCGTGTTCGGGTCAAGGCTTGTGATTCGAAGGTAGTCTGAAAAGGCTCCGCCGGGTTCGTACGCGTCAATGCGGCCATCGATAAACACCTTTTGTCCGGACCACAGAAGGTATCCTCCCCAGTCCAACTCATTAAACGTGGGCGCGACGCCCGGATGTTGGCGCAGAAATTGCAGCGCTCGTTCGGGAACTTTTTCAACCAGCATTCGCTCCAAATCACGGCGGGCCGGAAAGAGTAGGGCCAGTCCGGCAAGGGTCAGCGTGATCAGGACGGCGTTCAACGCATATTTGTCCTTTGTGGGCTGATAGCCGGGTATCCAGCGAGCCAGCGACGTAGCCAGCAGCGGAGCAAAGACCGGCACGAAAAGCAGAAGGAAGCGAACGTGCTGGGACCCCTCGAAAACGGCGAGTAGCAGGAGGACGATTTCCTCGAGCCGGTACACCGCTGGCAGCAAAACCGAGTTAGCCAAAGCAAAAAGCAAGACCAAACTGAGGAACATCGTCACCCTCAGGTCATGCACGAAGGTCAGGGAAAACCACTCTGAGTTGTTGGCGAGGTTGAGCGGCTGGAGCATGTACTGGAGTACGTTCGCTGGCAAACGCGCTCCGTAAGGAGTCATGGGGAGTACGAGCGTGCAG
>QHZK01000224.1:1875-10281 GCA_003224635.1 Acidobacteriota bacterium
TGCTACTAGGACGCCTTGCCGGAAAGCGAACCATCCGCTGACCCAGTAAAGACCCAACACAGCCAGCCCGAAAACGAAATTGCCGTGAGTGTTAACCCAGAGAGCCAGAACTCCCGGCAGGAACCAGATGGCTCTATGTCGGCCCTGTCGAAACAGTTCCAGGCATATCAGCATCACGGCCAGAAACATGTATCCGAGCAACTGCGGGCGCAACGTGAAGAAAGGACCCAGGAGGGAAAGCAACAGTGCACAGGCTGCCGCTGCCGCCTTCGTGTTTCCGCTCCTCAGATACGCCAGGTAGTAGAGCAGAAGCATAAAGACTATTGACAGCCCGATGAGCAGCACCGCCATCCCCTGAAGACCCCAAACGCGCGCAGCCAGCGCGATCATCACTTCGCCAAGCCACTCGTACGCAATCCAAGGACTGCCCGATGCCGTAAACGAGTAACGGTCGATCGTGGGCCAAGTGTGCGTGGCCAGGATGCGCTCACCGACAGCAAGGTGCCACCAAGTGTCGCCCTCGACGAAGACTTTGGTTCCCGGGACACCGCCTTCCCAGGAAGTGGCGGCGAACGCTCCCGCAGCCAGCAAGACCCCCAGCAGGACGGGGAAAGAGACCGCCTTGCGCAAAGCAGGCCCGGCCCAAAGGCCTTTGATCGAACCCGCGGAAACGGGAGCAGAAGGTGTTTTCATCTCAACCGCTGCCCAAGAGGGTACACTGAAACTTGCCTGACGTGAACATGGATTCCAGCTGCGGCCCCAAAACGGATAGATTACAACCTCGCGCCAAAATTTATCTTGAAATGTGGCGGCAGGAATTATTACCATGCTTCGGATTACGGCTGCGGCCCTGCGCAACGGGGCGGGCCACGTGGATACTGTTGAGATCGACCCGGTTATCTATTCTCTGGGGGAGCGCCAGCACCCGGAACAGGACAGCCTTAAGCTCTCCCGGTGTACAATTCAATGCTTCACGAGTCGCATTGACCAGCGCCCATCCGGCGGATTATACGGAATGGTGAAGACAGTTCCCGGCGGCGACGCTTCGAACCGTTTCGCATACTCCTGGAAATGCAGGTCGGCGAACGCGCGATCGCGCCACTCCCTCACGATTCCGAAAGGCATGAGGCACAGAACTATCGCGGCCACGGATCGCACCCCCTTTGGATTGCCCCTGCCCACGAGCCAAGCCAGCGTCCACGCGAAGGCAAGCATCGGCAAGAACCAATATCGCAGACCATTTTGAGGAAACTCCAGCCCCTGCCAGGCTGGAACCTTGCCGACCGACGTCGGGGAAAGGAGAGACGCGCTCAGGACCAGAACTGCGAAGCCCACGAACAGCTTGAGTTCAAGGGGCCCCTTGAAGAGCGCGTAGACTATCAGCGCCATTCCGGCCGTTGCCACCAGCACGGCCCAAGGGACACTCGTATGACACAACCCATTCCCGCCCACCAGCGCCCCTAACAGGTTGCTGAAAAAGTCGAAAAATAGTATTGACAATATATCGTGATGAGATATATTTGACTCCTGGCATGGTCGCGCCTTGAATCAAAGCGCCCCCAATCGTGATCAGCAATAACTCAAGCGGTTTCCGTCCACGGCGCTTCCACCATACCAGCGCTGCGACCGGCGCCAGCATGAAAGCGAACGGCCCGCTCAGTGAACTCGAGACGACGGCCAGGATATCGAAAGAGCGCCAGCCCCACGTCCTTGCCGGAGCGGAAACCAACACCAGAAACGCCAGCAGCGCCAGGTACCATTGAGCATTGGTGATGTTTGAGTGGGTTTCCGAAGTATGCGGAAGCGACAGGCAGAGGAACGCCAAGAGCATCCGCGTCGAAACGCCGCCAAGGCCGGAAAGCCGAGACGAGACCAGGAGCTGAACAGGGAGGATTTCGATAACAATGGCGACCAGGTTGAACAGGAGCGGGCCGCGCCGGAGCGGAAGAGCTTGGGCGACGAGCGCGGTCAGGCGAGGTACGAAATGCAAGTAGCCGAAATAGGGCCACAAGAAAGGGCGAATCCCGCCTGTGTTGTAGGCGTCGGCGTACCAGAATTTTCCGTCCTCGGCCCAAAACTGTGGATTCGAGACCGCATCGGGCCGGCGTGAAACGACTATCGCCAAGGCCAGCCCGAAAACAGCAAGTTGAACGCACCAGCTTGGGACACGTTGCACGTTGCGGTCGATCCTAAGAGCGTCGATCCTATTAATAAGAGCTCGGTCCACGGGTTCCTGTCCGCCTCCAGTCTAGCACTTCAAAATGAGACAATGGGGACGCGTGGGACGGATGGGACAAATTATTTGACCCCGCGAATCAAGGAGTTAGAAGGAGGAATAGAAGATGCGGGAAGCCGAGTTAGACGGCGTTTGGAGGCATTTAGCCTAGGTACGTAGGTCTAGCTGCTGACCTGCCTTTTTCGCGGGTCCGCGTCTCTTAAGAACCGCAGACCTCAAAGAGCGCGGTCTGCGCCACCAAGTTTTCGTCCTTCTAGGCCTACTATGCCGGCCGAGCGACGCGGCCGTAGTCTTTTCACGCTATGCTAGAATTACGGGCTTGGCAAGGTCGATCCTCCGCTCGGCCCGGCTGGAGGACCACCGGCCGCCGCGCGCAGGAAACTGCCTGCCGGCGGCTGAGGCGAGATCACGACGAAATGGACGCAGCTCCCAATGTCAACCTTTGGTCCTCGACCCAGCACGCGCTCGACTACCTGAAGCAGGCCGATTCGATCCCGCACCGCACGGAAGGCGAGGCGGTCCTGCTCGACTGCGTGCCGGCGAGCGCGAGGCGCATCCTGGACCTCGGCAGCGGCGACGGCCGTCTGCTCAGGCTCTTGAAGCTCGACCGGCCTCACGCGCAGGCGGTGGCAGTGGACTTCTCGCCCGTGATGCTCGAGGGCCTGCGCCAGAACTTCGCCGGCGATCCCTCCGTCGCCGTGGTCGAGCACAACCTGGACCGGCCGCTGCCCGGCCTCGGCGTGTTTAACGCCGTGGTGTCGAGCTTCGCCATTCATCACTTGGCGCACGAACGCAAGCGATCGCTCTACGCCGAGGTGTTCGGCTTGCTTGCGCCGGGCGGGGTTTTCTGCAACCTGGAACACGTCGCTTCGCCAACGCCGGCCCTGCACGAGCGCTTCCTCCAGCGGCTCGGCATTCCACTCCTCGGTGAAGATCCCTCGAACAAGCTGCTGGACGTTGAAACGCAGCTTCAGTGGCTGCGCGAAATCGGATTCACGGACGTGGACTGTCACTGGAAATGGCTGGAACTGGCGCTGCTGGCGGGCGGGAAGCCGAGTCGTTGAGTGATCGCGTGATCGGGTCAGCAGGCCATTTGAAGGAGCTCGCCCGGCCCGACGTGAGGGCGCCAAACGCTTCGACGGCTCGGCGCAGTTCTGCTATCATCGTCAGTGATGTACGACGAAACCGTGACCGTGGTCGAAAACCGACCCCTCACCGGCGGTCACTTTCTCTTGAGCGTCCATTCCCCTCGTCAGGCGCAGGCGACACGCCCGGGTCAGTTCGCGATGGTAAGGTTGCTGGGCCGTTCCGACGTCCTGCTGCGCCGCCCGATGAGCATCTACGACGTCGCGCCTGGGAGCGCGGGCGTCCCGCCCGCATCAGTCGGCGGTCCCCCGCCCCGCCAGGGCAGGCGCCGACCTCCGGCACAGAGCGCTATTCGA
This sequence comes from Acidobacteriota bacterium, assembly GCA_003224635.1. Lineage (GTDB taxonomy): Bacteria > Acidobacteriota > Terriglobia > UBA7540 > UBA7540 > QHZK01. The sequence continues at coordinate 5,554 of QHZK01000224.1, forward strand.
GTCGGCGGTCCCTTACAGGGCAGGCTTCGACCGCCGCTACAGCAGGTCGGCAGCCCCTTACAGGGCAGGCTTCGACCGCCGCACCAGGAGGCGGAAATCGTGCAGTTGCTCTATAAGGTCGTGGGGCGCGGGACGCGGTTGATGGCAGAACTCAAGCCCGGCGATCGGGTCGGGATGCTCGCGCCGCTCGGTCACGGCTTCTTCCAGGAAGAATACCTCGACCGCGCCAGGGGAGCGGACGAGGTCCTGCACGTGGCCGGCGGCATCGGCATTGCGGCGCTGCTGCTGCCGGCGCGACAACTGGCGCTCGCGGGGATGCGCCAGCGGCTGTTCTTCGGCGGCCGCACGCGGTGGGACCTGGTCGGCGTTCAGGATTTCAAACCGTATGTCAGCGCCACCGTACTCGCAACGGAGGACGGCTCGCGCGGCTATCGCGGTTACGTGACCCGGCCGCTCGAAGAGTACCTCGAGCGGCGCCGGGACAAGAGGTTTCTGCTCATGGTCTGCGGCCCCTGGGCGATGCTTCACGCTGCGGTCGTGCTGGCAAAGAAGTACGGGCATCGCTGCCTGGTCTCGATGGAGAACCGCATGGGCTGCGCGCTCGGAGTGTGCCTGGGCTGCTGCATCCGTGTGGTGGGCGAGGGGCACGGGGCGTATCAACGCGTTTGCACCGAGGGGCCGGTGTTCTGGGCGGAGAAGGTGGTCTGGGAGAGGGAGGCTCTTCCAAAAACTTAATCCGCAGATTACACAGATTGAGCAGATAGACCAAAAAGAAGCAGGAACAGTGGCGCACCATACGCGGACAAAGAGGAGACAAGGCGCTGAGGGACGATCAACCAAGGTCTCTCGATCGGTGAAATCGGCGCAATCTGCGGATAACCAATTTGTGCCTCGCATCGACACCGAAATCGCCGGCATCCGCTTTCAGAATCCCGTGCTGACGGCGAGCGGCACCTTTGGCTACGGCCAGGAATTCGCTCACCTGATCGACCTCAATCAACTGGGCGGAATCGTGGTGAAAGGCATCTCCGCCGAGCCCATGTCTGGCAACCCGCCGCCGCGCATTTACGAGACCGACTCGGGGATGCTGAACGCCATTGGCCTGCAGAACGTGGGCGCGAGCAAATTCCTGGAGGAGAAGCTGCCCTTCCTGCGCGCGCTCAAGACGCGCACGATTGTGAACGTCTTCGGATACTCGACCGACGACTACGTGCGCACGATCGACATTCTGAACGCGGGCGAGGGCATCGACGCCTACGAGCTGAACATTTCCTGTCCCAACACGCGCTCGGGCGGCATGGTCTACGGCAGCGATCCGAAACTGACTGAGGAAGTGGTGGCGGCCTCGAAGCGTGCGGCGCGGAATCCGGTGGTCGTGAAGCTCTCGCCGAACGTGACCGACATCACGGTGTTCGCGCGCGCCGCCGAGGCGGCGGGCGCGGACGCCTTGTCGCTGGTGAACACGTTCGTGGGCATGGCGATCGATATCGAGACTCGCACGCCGCGCGTCTCGAACATCACCGCCGGACTCTCGGGCCCCGCCATCAAACCCGTGGCCCTCCGTATGGTCTACCAGTGCGCGCGCGCGGTCAAAATCCCGATCATCGGCATGGGCGGCATCTCGACCCCCGAAGACGCGCTGGAGTTCCTGATCGCCGGAGCTCGCGCCGTGCAAGTAGGCACGGCAAACTTCTACGCCCCCGACACCGCCCCGCGCATCGTTCAGGGCATTCGCGACTATTGCCTGCGCCAGCGCCTTCACCTGGGCGAGCTCATCGGAAGCTTAAGAGTGCTCGAAAGCTCAGCCTCGAGGACCGCCGAATACTGATTCGGCCGTGACATGCGTTTCTTTTGGCACGACCCTTGCTCCTGGATTGAGGCGTGGAGTCCAGGAGCGATCGGAAAAGAGGACCAACGAGTTGTTTCAACAGCTTACGAGAACGTATCGGCGCGCGGTGCAATCAAAACCTGGCGCCGGAAGGCAGGAAGGCCGGAAGGAAGGATAGTTGGTTTCCCCCGCGCCTGTCAGGACTTCGCGCCGGCCGTGGCGATCGTAAGACCGAGGCCTTGTAAGGCTGCATCTTAATTAGTGATTGAGGTAAGACTCTGTTTTCTCTCGAGACACGAGGATGTCACCCTGTAGCGGCGGTCTGTGACCGCCGGACGGCGCTCATAGACGCCGCTACAGCCAATTGGCCACTACCGGTGGAGCGGCGCGTTTGACACCTCAGTTGGGCTTTGTTAGATTTGGAGCGGCCAAGTTGAGCATCGGCTTTCTGCCATTCACGCGACGGGTTTGCGGCGGGCTGGCCCTCATCGCGATCCTGGCAGCGTCATCGTGTGCGGTCCGCCGGACGACGCGGGTCCCCGCGGCACAGGCGCCGCCACCGGCCCTGGAGGCTTCGACCACCGACCTCGTCAGCCGAATCAACGCCCAGAGCGCCGCCATCCGGACCCTCAACCTCGCGGTTGAGCTCGCGCCCACCGCAGGCTCGGTTTATTCAGGCGTAATCAAGGAATACCGCGATGTGAAGGCCTTCATCCTGGTCGAGAGACCGGCGATGATCCGCATGATCGGCCAAGCCCCCGTAGTCAGGACCAACATCTTTGATATGGTCTCGGACGGCAGCGAATTCCGGCTCTATATTCCTTCGCAACAAAAATTCATCGTCGGCAAAACGACGTTTCACAGGCCCGCCAAGAACGCGCTCGAGAGCTTGCGGCCGCAGCACATCCTCGAGGCGCTGCTGATTCCGCCGATCGACCCCGCCCGCGAGGCCTACTACCGGGAGGAAGAAAACAGGAGCGGGCCCCGGTATTACGTGATCAACGTCCTTGAGGCCCCTCGCCAAGGCGGAGGAGTGGAGACGGCGGAGCTGGCGCTGAAGCGAAAGATTTCGTTCGACCGTTCCACGCTGGACATCACGCGACTCGAGCTCTACGGACCTGAGGGCGGTCTGGTCGAGAGCGTACAGTATTCCGGTTACCGGGACTTTCAGGGGTTGCGCTACCCCATGCGCATCGAGGTCGAGCGGCCGGTCGAGGATTACAGCCTGGCCATAACGATCCTGGACGGCCCGAAGTTCAATCAGCCCATACCTCCGGAGAAGTTCGAGCTGCGAAAGCCGGCGAGTGCGCAACTGGTCGAGCTGGGCGAAGAGCGTCACTCCGAGGAAGGCACGGAAGGCGAGGCGGCGCGTGGTCACTAGAATGATCGTAGCCAATGTTCTGCACCGGCCCGTCCGCACGATCATCAGCATTCTGGCGGTGGCCATCGAGGTCAGCATGGTGATGCTGGTGGTGGGCATGACGACCGGACTGCTGCACGAATCAGCCAAGCGAGTTGAGGGCGTGGGCGCTGACGTACTCGTGCAGCCGCCAGGGTCGTCGTTCTTGCTCGGCCTCGGCAGCGCGCCCGTGCCCATCAAGATCGGCGGGCTCCTCGCAGGACTTCAGCACGTTCAGGCGGTAACTCCCGTCCTGCTTCAGACGAACACCACCGGCGGGCTCAACATCATCTACGGCATCGACATCAAGAGTTTCGAGCGCGTGTCGGGCGGGTTTGCCTACCATTCCGGCGGCGCGTTTACAGGTCCTTACGACGTAGCGGTGGACGACCCGTATGCCAGGGCCAATCGACTCAAGGTGGGAGATACCCTCAGCATGCTCGATCACAAGTTCCGCGTGTGCGGCATCGTCGAGCACGGCAAGGGCGCCCGGCTCTTCATCCCGCTCGAGACAGCGCAGGACCTCTCCGGTTCGCACGACAAGGCCTCGATCTTCTTCGTCAGATGCACGGATCCCGGGTACGGGGATGACGTGGTGGACGCTATCCGCCACCTGCTGCCGGACTACCACGTGCTGTCGGTGAGAGAATACATGTCCCTGATGACGTCGAACAATCTGCCGGGCCTGAAGGCATTCATCGAGGCCATGATCGCCATAGCCGTGGGCATCGGATTCCTGGTCATATTTTTGTCAATGTATACGACCATAACCGAGCGCACGCGCGAGATCGGGGTTCTGAAGTCGCTCGGAGCTTCAAAGGCGTATATTATTGCTGCCATCCTCCGGGAAGCGGCCTTGCTGTGTGTGGCGGGAATCGCGGCAGGCATTATCGGCTCGGTCTTTGCCAAGAGGCTGATCCTCGAGGCGTTCCCGACGCTGTCGGTAGACCTGACGGCAGATTGGGGGATTCGAGCGGCAGGGCTGGCGCTTGCAGGCAGCCTGATCGGCGCCTTCTACCCGGCGCTGCGTGCGGCCCAGCTCGATCCGGTGGACGCGCTGGCGTATGAATAACGAAAGACGCCCTTTGTCCGTAGTCAGTTGTCCGTGGCAGGTCCGGTGCTCATCACTGGTCCTACGGACCCACGACGGATGGCGCGCGACTGACAACTGACCACTGACAACTGACGGTCTTATGCAATGGAGCCCATCATTCTCACCCAGGACCTGAGGAAGGTCTATCGCGTCGGAAAAGTGGACGTGCCGGCGCTCCGGGGCGTCGACCTGGTCGTCCAGGAAGGGGAGTTTATTGCGGTGATGGGCCCGTCCGGCTGCGGCAAATCGACCCTGCTCCACGTCCTGGGCGGACTGACCGGTCCGACCAGCGGCCACGTCTGCGTGGATGGGAACGATTTCTCCACCATGGGCGACCGAGACCGTACGCGGTTTCGACGCCACAAGATTGGCTTCGTGTTCCAGCGCTTCAACCTGCTGCCGACCTTG
>QHZK01000225.1 GCA_003224635.1 Acidobacteriota bacterium
CAATCTGGGGGTTGGGGCCTACGAAGGGGAACTGGTCCTGTCTCGGACTGGTTCCGCCCGTGGCCGGTTGGGAGTGGCAACTGCCACAACTCAGCGCGTTAAACGTTGGGCCCAGCCCGTTCGGGACAGCGTCGACCTCCAGAAACGAAGATTGACCGTTACTGAAGAACTGAGCCTGGTTCGGGGTCAGCGTGCTAAAGGGTTGACCGGCATCAACCGCGTCGGTCCGCACACCCGGGTCGTGCGCGCGCGGACTAGTTGTAATCGTTTGCGCCTCAATCAACACGACCATGGCGAACGGCAAGAGCGCAAGAACGGCAGCGGCCAGGGTCATGTGGATCTTGTTAACGGGTCTCTTTCCTAAGGCGTGACACACTTCCGGTTTGCGGGACATGGGGCCTCCTTTCTCGCCTAGAGCGGAGCCTGTCTGAACGGAGAAGCGCCCGAAGTCGGGCGCAGGCCCGATGGTACACAGTCCCGGAACGGCTCCGGTTCCGGGCCGTAGCACGGGCTATGTGGAACTGGGGACCACCCTCCTCCGAATGGGAAGAATGTGTAGCGGGGACGGGGTACCTTTTACACGTTTCTAATTATTGCGTCAATCGAGATTAATACTTAAGTATTTATACTTAGGGCTGTGACGGTCGATCCGCGGTCTGAGAGCGGCGGTAGGGGATTTACGGAGACGTTCTACCGGAACGTCTCCACCTGCCGTGGTCGATCGGTGGCAGGTGGCCGCGCTCGAAACGTGTCCTTGCGCAGCCAGACGCCGCCGTGTTTCGGCGCTCATCGAAGATCGGGTGGGAGAGCGGACGGGCAGGAGAGAAAGAGAAACGATTGCGACGGTCGAGCCGGACTATGAAGGCTCACCGGAATCCGAGCGAGCCAACGTGGCGAGGTGACGCGGGTCCGCGCACTGGCCCACTACGTTAGCGAAGTATTGAAGAACCACGGTCAGCTTCTGCGCCGGCTTGCAGTCCCTTAGCCCCACCGCTTGCCGGACCCCCAAGGAGAACAGCAGCGTTTTGAAGTAAAGCATGAGTAAACGCTCACCCGGGGAGCAGCGACGCTTGACGGCGCTCCTCATTAAGTAGTCGAGCGTCTGAAAGTCGGCCTGGAGCATCTCTCGAATCCCTGGGCGGTCCAACGTTGCGTCAGCTTCCTGGACCGCCTTCCGCACGAAGAGAAACTCCAAACGGTATGCTCTGACGATGGACTCGAAATAGGGCTCGCCGAACTCGTGTCGCAAGACCTTTTGGCACGTAGCCTGAAGATAGAAAAGGAAGAGCGCCGCCGAAACAACAAAAATTACAGCCGAAAAGGACATAGCGGGCCGCCACCGGCGTTGAATGCACAAACGCCTCCAACTAAGCTTAGACGCCGCCGGGCGCGCTGTACATAGTACCCAAGTACTGGCTATGCCCGGTCGGAACCGCTCGGGTCAGCGAAACGCCGGGCTCACGCCACCCATCTCGATTGCACACACTCATTCGCTGCGGCGTCTATAACGGCGCTCTATGAGCGCCGAAAAGCGGCGGTCCCTTCCAGGGCAGGCTTCGACCGCCGGTACAGCGCCAAAAACGGCCCACCACCGGCCGGCCTAGTCGTAATACTCGAGCCCCAAATGCGTGATCAGTTCCTCGCCGCGCAAATGCCGTAGGGTATTCTTGAGCTTCATGAGCTGGATGAAGAGGTCGTGCTCGGGGTAAAGGTTGGGGGCGCACATGGGGCTCTTGAAGTAGAACGAGAGCCACTCCTGGATGCCCTTGCGGGCCATCTCGGGGCAGCGCTGCGCGAGGTCGAGGAACAGCACCAGGTCGAGCACGAGGGGCGCCGCCAGGATCGAGTCGCGGCACAGGAAGTCGATCTTGATCTGCATGGGATAGCCGAGCCAGCCGAAGATGTCGAGGTTGTCCCAGCCTTCCTTGTTGTCGCCCCGCGGCGGGTAATAGTTGATCCGCACCTTGTGGTAAAAGTTCTTGTAGAGGTCGGGGTAGAGTTCCGGCTGCAGGATGTATTCGAGCACGGAGAGCTTGCTTTCCTCCTTGGTCTTAAAGGACGCGGGATCGTCGAGCACCTCGCCGTCGCGGTTGCCGAGGATGTTGGTCGAGAACCAGCCGCGCAGGCCGAGCAGGCGCGCCTTCAAACCCGGAGCGATGATGGTCTTCATCAACGTCTGGCCGGTCTTGAAGTCTTTGCCGCAGATTGGAACATTCTTCTCGAGCGCGAGCTCGAGCAGCGCCGGGACGTCCACCGTGAGGTTGGGCGCGCCGTTCACAAACGGGACGCCCAGCTTCAGCGCGGCGTAGGCATAGATCATGCTCGGGGAGATCTCGGCGCTGCTCGAGCAGAGGCCTTCTTCAAACGCCGCCAGCGTCTGGTGGACCGGCGTGGGCTTCAGGAACACCTCGGTCGACCCGCACCAGATCATCACCAGGCGCGCGGCGCCAGTCTCGTTCTGGAATCTCTGAATGTCCTCCATCACCTGCTCGGCCAGAGCCATCTTCGTCCTGCCCTTTTTCACGTTCTCGCCGCGCAGATTCTTCACGAATTGCTGATCGAACACGGCGGGCCAGGGACGGATGCCTTTGAGGAAATCCGCCACCTGGTCGAGGAGCGCCCGGTCGAGCACGCCCGCCTTGCTCGCGGCCTGATAGCAGTCGTCCGTGAAAATGTCCCAGCCCCCGAAGACGAGGTCGTCGATCTCCGCCAGGGGGACAAAGTCCTTGACCAGCGGCGCGCGTTTTTCGGTGCGCCTGCCCAGCCGCACGGTGCCCATCTGGGTGAGCGAGCCGATGGGACGGGCAAGGTGTCGGCGGATGGCTTCAACCCCCGCAATAAAAGTCGTCGTCACCGCGCCCAGGCCGGGGATTAGGACGCCGAGTTTTCCTTTTGGTTCATCAATATGGATCGCGCTTATGGCCACTTGAGAGTCCTCCTACCTTAGAGGAGAGCAATTCTTACGCCAATCTGCGCTGGGCAGAGAGCGGGAGCCCGTCGCGCTATCAATTTTCAAGCGGACGAGGCGCCCCGCGCTCCCACCGAGCGAGCCGCCGATGATGCGCGAGTCTGTCACAAATTGCAACGGATTTCAGGAGGCCCTGGGGAGACAGCGTTTACCCTGTGGCTCGGCCAAACCGCGACGAGACCCCGCCCGTACCGGAGCACTCCAAAGGCATACCGCTATACCGAGCGACGCAAGTTATGCGGCTTTCCGCTGTAGCGGCGGTCTGTGACCGCCGGTCGGCGCTCATAGAGCGCCGCTACACGCTACAACTGATGCCGCTCTAGCGATGGCGCGTGTTATACTCTACTCAAGATTTCGCTCGGCGGCGGCTGGTGGTATACTCCTGCGCCGACCGTCGATTGCCGAGTCAAAACAGATGCCAAGCAGGCTGCCACGTCTGATCGTCCGGGACGCTTCGGGAAATGACCGCGAGCTCGAGATCGCTCGCACGCCTTTCACCCTGGGGCGGCAGGGCGACAACGAGCTGGTGCTTTTCGACAACCGCATCTCGCGTCGTCATGCGCGCATTATCAAGGACGAGCGGGGCTACGTCCTTCAGGACACCGAGAGCCGCCACGGCACTTTCGTGAACGGCGAGCGCGTTTCGTCTTGCGTGCTCAAAGCCGGCGACCAGATCGGCTTGGGAGTGATAGACGCCTACCAGATTTCTTTCATGTCTGAGGATTCGGTGCTGCCAAGCCTGCTCGAGAAATTTGAGAAGGCCGCGGAGGGCGCTCCGCGGCCCGGCCAGCAAATCCAGCACCTGGGACTGCTGCTCCAGATGGCCCAGATCCTGAACAGCGCGCCGGCGCTCGACGAGGTCTTGACCACGCTGGTGGACTCCGCGCTGCAGTTGACGGACGCGGAGCGCGGGCTGCTGTTCCTGCGCGAGGATGACGGCGGCCTGAACCTTCGGCTGGCTCGCGCACGGGGCGGAGTGCACCTGGGATCCAAGGTGGCCGACTATTCCCACGCGGTGGTCGAGCGCGTGGCGGAGTCTGGCCGCGGAGAGGTGACCATCGAAGAGGAAATGACGGGCCGCACCACCCAGGAAACCGGCCTTATCGGCAGCGGCATGCGCGGCGTCGTCGCCGTGCCCTTGCAGAAGCACCCGATGCTCGAAATGGACCACGGCGAAACCATCCGCCAGGCCGCGCCTGAACTCCTCGGTGTGCTCTACCTCGACAACCGCTCGCGCGCCGCGGCGATGACCGGTCTTGACCGGCAGGTGCTCGACACGCTCGCGCTCGAAGGCGCGACCGTGATCGAGAACGCCCGCCTGTTCCGCATCACGCGCGAGCAAGAGCGCATGCAGCACGACCTGAATGTGGCGCGGAACATCCAGCAGGGATTGTTGCCTCCCAAATTGCCGGAGGCCAACTACTTCGACCTGCAGGCGGTCACCACGCCCAGCCGAGCCGTGGGGGGAGACTACTACGACATCATTACGCTGCCCGGCGAGCGCTTCGGCATCACGGTGGCCGACGTGTCGGGGAAGGGACTGGCGGCGGCGATCCTGGCGGCGACCTTGCAGGGTGCGTTTGCGGCTGTCGCGGCGGGCGCTCCCGACCTCGAAGAGCTGTTCCGCCGCGTCAACGACTTCCTGTGCGAGCGGACGCCCATCGAGATGTTCGCCACGATGTTTTACGGAGTGCTCAATCGCAGCGGCCGCTTTGCTTTTGTCAGCTCAGGCCACCCGCCTTCGCTTATCTTGCGCTCGAACGGCGCGGTCGAGCGGCTGGAATCTCCGAATTTTCCCCTCGGCCTCTTCCCGGGCGCCCCGTTTGGCGTCGACAGCGCCCGGCTCGAGCCCGGCGACCTGCTGGTGATCTATTCGGACGGCATCACCGAGGCGCTGGACATTCACAACCAACTCTTCGGCGAAGAACGCCTGGTGGCCGCGCTCGAGGGGCAGGTGAATCAGGGAGCGAGCGAAGTGTCCGCCAGGGTCATCTCCGAGGTCAACAGATTTGTGGGCGGCGCTCCGCAGGCCGACGACATGACGCTGCTCGTGGTACGCTTCGGGCCCGCGTAGCCGTCAATGCCCTTGAAATGTCATGCTGAGCGAAGCGAAGCATCCCGGCATTGCATAGATAAGAAGTGACACAGATGCTTCGCTTGGCTCAGCATGACATTTTCATAGCTTTGCGGGTGTCGCAAAGCGACATGAACGACTGCTAGCGCTCGACGGGGAGGCGAGCGTGCTCCCAGCCTGCCAGGCCATCCTGATAGACTTTCACGTTCTCCGCGCTGAATCCGTGTTCGAGAAGAATACGTCCTGCGGCGCGGCCCGACGCGCACACGTCACCCGCCGATCGGCCGCTTTCGTAGAACACGATGGTCCTGTCCTTGGGGAGGGCGCTCCAGCGCTGCGGCATTTCCTGAACGGGCATATTCACGGCTCCGCGAATGTGGCCGCCCCGGAAGCCCGCCGTGGGCCGGACATCGACGAAGAGGACCTTGGAGCGGCCCCGGAAAAGCTGCGCCGCCTCGTCGGTGTGGACCAGAGTAGGCTGCCTCTTGTTCGCTTCTTCCTCGCTGCAAGCTATTCCGGGCTGCTGGTACTGGCTGAAGGGGTCACCGGGGTTCTGCCCCAGCAGGCCCGTCGGACCGGTCGCCGACGGATCGGACGTCGCTTGCCCGGAAGTCGCTTGCGCCTGGCTCGACTGCGCCTTCATCGCTGAGGGCTGAGTGGGGGGTCGGGCGTCAGGCTTCTCCCTCTTTTCGAGCTGGGACCGAACTTGCGCGAAAGACCCTCGGCTTCGAAGCTCCAGGTCGATGACCTGGGTGAACTGCTCGAGCGGGATCTGCCCTGTCATCACGCGGTCATTAACAAAAAACGTCGGCGTCCTGTCCAACCGGAGCGCGCGGGCGTCTTCAAGATCGCGGCGGATGCGCGCGGCCGTGGCTCCGCTCTCCAGACACTGCTTGAACCGGCCCTGGTCGAGACCCAGGTCGGCGGCGTCACGCATCAACGCGGGCTCGCTCAGGTCATTCTGCTCGGCGTAGATCTTGTCCAGGGCTTCCCAGAACTTGCCCTGCTCGGCCGCGCACTCGCTGGCCTCGGCGGCCTTCTCGGCCTGCGGATGGAGGCTCGTCAAGGGGAATTGCCGAAAGACAAAGCGAATTCGGTCGGCATACTTCTGGCGCAGCTCACGGACCGTGGGTTGTTCCAACCCGCAACTGGGACACTCCAGATCTCCCCATTCGACGATGGTTACGGCGGCGTTCGGGTTTCCCGTCGTGTGGCTGTCGGGACGGACCAAGCGCTCGTCCAGGGCCTCGTGAGACGCCAGCGCAATCGGCGGAAGCTCCCCGTGCCGGGACAGCCAGAAGAAGGCGGGCACGCCGAGGGCGACCGCCAGCACCGACACGGCAAGGTTCTTGCGCACCGCCCCCAGCGCCACGGCAGGATTGGACAGAAGCGCCGGCCGCAGGACTTCGAGGATTGCCAGCGGGAAGATGGCCGTTACGGTGAGTGCGGACACCACGCACCAGGCACACCAGGCGTGAAGCACGAACGCCTCAAGGCCGGTCAGGTAGAGAGAAATGAGAAACCCTAGAGCCGCGACACCGAGCGCGGCAAACTGCATGCCGCGTTCCACCCGAGCGAGCAGCGGCTGAAGGAAGACCAGCAGCACCAGCAGGCCATACATCGCGGCGCCAAAGGCGGGCGTCGGCACTCCAAAGAAATGGGCGAAGGGGCTGGCGCGGACCACGTCGCAACCCGTGCCCACGCAAACCATCGGCCGCGAAGCCGAGGTGTAGACCCACCAAAGATACAAGGAGTCAAACAGTCCCAGGAAGCTTAGCGCCAGCAGAAAAGGCTTTCTCATGCACCCCTATTGTACAACGCTTTGACGGGTGCCGAAAAACTGCTGCGAGCCGCGGCTCGAGCCACTTCCTGCTCTTCTCATCGCTGCTCCCGACCCCCGGTTCCCGAATTCGGCGCCAGGGCCCAGCGGTTCTTGCGTAGGAAGTCGTCGACCACGGCGATGTCGCGGGCGTCGCACAGAATCAGCCGGCAGAACACTTCTGCGGTCGCAAGTTTAGCAGGATTCGCTTGACCCTTAGCCGCCTGGACCAGTGCTCGCCGCGCATCCTTCTTGCGGTCGAGCTGCCACAACTCGACGGCTTCGAGCGCCTGCATCTGGGTCGAGTCGGGGTCGCCGGAGAGCGCCAGGGCGCATTCCGCCAGCGATGCCTCGTCATCGCGCTGCTTCCAGAGCGCCAGCGCCATGATGCGGTGGCCCTCCGCCGCCTGAGGGCTCTTCGCGATCATCTCGTCTGCCTCTCGCGTGGCACCCTCCAGGTCGCCGCGTCGCAGCCGAGCGAAACCCAGTTGCTCGCGCGCCGGAAGAAACTCCGGGTGGAGGCGCGCGACTTGCTCGAGCAGGTCGGTGGCGCGCGCCGCCTCCCCGGCGTCGATCAGGAGCGCGGCCAGGTGGTACTTGCTTTCCCACTCTCCAGAATCCAGGATCACAGCTTTCTCCAGCACGGAGCGCGCTTCAGCGCGCCGGCCCTGCTCGGCGAGCACCTCTCCGAGGGCTGCGTAAGCGGGCGCGAAATCAGGCGCGACCTCGATGGCGCGCCGCAGCTCCTGCTGGGCGGCGGGCAGGTTCCTCTGGAAAAATCGTACCTGCCCCAGGGCCAGATAAGCCTCGCCGCTGTGAGGGTCAAGCGTGAGCGCGGCTCGGAATTCGGCAATGGCCTTGTCTTCCTCGCGCGTTGAGAAATAGGCTCGTCCCAGAGCCACGTGAGCGGCGGCCCGCTCGGACGGTGTACCAGCCCGCTGTACGGCCTCTTCAGCCTCGCTCAGCGCGTCCTGGGTGCGTGCTGCGCCCGCCATCGCGAGCAGGAGCACAAGGCAAGCCCGCGCAAGTATCCGAACGCTCGAGTGAACCGATGTTGATCGCGCGCGTCGCGGGCGCGAATCACGAACGTCCATGTTGCCAGCCTGCGAGGAAATTGGTCGTCATCTCCGTAAGGGTCAGGTCCGGTCAGGGTCAGGTTCGTCAGGGTCAGGGCGAGACGCGGATCTGCTGCGCGTCATGGATGACCACTTCCGCGCGTCCCTGATAAACCGTGATGAAGCCCTGAATCTCGACGTCGCGCCCGCCCAGCGTTGTCAGGTCGCCGAACTTGCTGCGGTCATCGGAAAAAATCACGCTGGTGAAGGGACACTTCCGGTAATCGGTGCAGAAATCCAGGAACACATTGCCCCCGCGCGAGACGAACACCCGCAGGACCCGCCCGGAGACGCACCCGGTCTCGCCTGTATGCGAGCCTGCGTCGTGAAAATCGACGCAGCCGCCGCTTCCGCCGGCGCGGACGACGCCCGCAGCTCCGTCACGGAGGCCGGACTGCCGGATCGCCCTCCGGTAGGCCACTAGCGCGCTGAGGCTGGAAGCGACGAGGACGGTCAGCGCGACTACGACAATCTGCTTGCGTGTCACGGCGATCAAAATCCCGGCGGGTCGGGGCTGGTCCAGCGCCCTTGTCGCGTGGACGACACGGAATCCCAGGATGAAATTGACCCAGGTCGCCTCCGAACGCGAATGACAACCCGCCTTTCATTGCACCAGGTAAACTTCCTGGACTGCGAAGCGGCGCCGATAATCTGGTTAACTTTTATGCCCAATAAACGCCCCGAAGCGCCCGAATTTCTTCTCCAAGCCCATTGGCATGCTTCCTATAGTTTGCTAGTCTTGTAGAACGTCCGCCCTATAATAGAATCGTTGCTCATCGGAGACCCTACCTGAAGCACTGACAGCTTTCAAGGCCTTTGGGGTCTGGTACTGTCTTAATTTGAAATTAGGACAGCACAGTGCCTCCTATACACCACCTCTCTGAGAATCTTGTTCACTTCAGTAAGAGAATGGTCCTCGCTTCTTGTCTCGCCATCACGCAAGCGGTGTCTCGAACTCTGGCCCTCTCCATTCTGCGGGGCGAGTTCTGTTTCAGAGGCCGCTGCGTCCTGAACAGTTCGCGTCGGGGTCTGGTCGATTGCTGAAGGGCTCGCGCCACGCTCGCCGTACCTGAGACCCCGAAGCGGCAGTTATTCCGACGAAGAGTCGACAAATAGGGAGGAACGTAATGGGAGATTCGAGCGTGACGGTTTCGCAGCGACACGTACACGCGACCCCGAGGCTTTGGAACGGGCCGTAGACAAGCTCCAAGCCATGAACGTGAGGCCCAGCGCGGCACGTTCCAGAGGGCGCGAAACGACGGCTACCTGCTACACTTTCTGCTACAGTAGAGGTTGTAACTCTTGCGGGCGTGTAGCTCAGTGGATAGAGCATCGGATTTCTAATCCGAGGGTCGGGGGTTCGAGTCCCTCCACGCCTGCCATTGTTTTCAACGATTTCCACGCCGTGCTCCCACTAGGTCCCCTCCTGTGTCGTCAGTTATGTCGTCAAAATTTGCCGAATTCGGTTCGGCCTCCACGCTTTTCGCCGGTTGACCCATGGCGCGGCCGATGACACGTGCGGCCTCGCGAGACGATTTCTCTTGAGCATGAACGTAATACTTCATCGTCGTCGCGATGCTCGCGTGCCCCATCTGTTCTTGCAGCGTCTTGAGCGGAACTCCGTTCTCGGCCAATTCCGTCCCATACCAGTGGCGCAGTGAGAGCCAGGTGGTTCGGGTTATCCCGAGCCGCTTGCAGATCGGACGAAGCCAGCGGTTGAGAAGATTTGAGTATCGGATCGGCGTCTTGCCAGTCTGGCTTGGGAAGACGAAGTCGTCGTCCGTCGCGTTGGGAAACTGCTTCTTGTACTCGCGCAGTTTCTGTACGAGTTCCTCGGGAATATAGACTTGGGGCGCACTTCGATAAGTTTTCGGCGAGTCCAATTTGCCATCGTAGACCGTCTGACGAATCCAGACGATGCCCTGCTCGAGATCGAGAAATCTCCATCGCAGCGCTGGGACCTCACCTGCTCGCGCGCCCATACCCATGCTCGTCTGGAAGAACATTCTGTACTTCCCATGAGGAAGGGCTTCTTCGATCATCCTCAGTTCTTCCGTGGTCGGGAGGTCGGGTTGTGTATGCGGCGGCTTTTGGCCCAGATCCACGGAACGGACCTTGTTGTTTGTCAAGTAACCATATTTGACCGCATGAGTGAAGATGGAGCTCAGGTACATCTTCACTTTCATTCGAGTGCCATACGCCAGCTCCCCTTTAAGGAGGAGCCGGTTGAAGAACAACTGGAGTGATTCCCTGCTGATGCTCTTCATCTGCCGTAACCCAAGTTCGGACTTGATGTAGAGTTTGTAGGTGTGGGACATGTCCCTCCTGGTCGAGTACTTTCTGTTTGGAAGAACCAGCTGCTCGAACTTTCGCCAGAATTCGTCCAAGGTTATCGGGGACTCCGGTTGGTCATCGGGAGAGTTGACCTCATGCAGCAGTTCCGAGAGCTTGTGCTTCGCGTCCCCCTTCGACATTTCCCTGACCAGACCGAGCCTCGCGCTCCGTCTTTGGGGCTTGGCTTCTCCGCGAACGTACTCCCTCCAGGTCCCCTCCCAGTACTGTGTCTGTACATTCTTACCTCGCTTACGGACAAAGCCAGCTTGGTAACGCTTCCGAGACATTCGAATCCTCCAGTCTCGAGCGTTGCCATCTCCGTCAGGGAGTTTATCACCGGACTCGACCTTATGACGGCTGATCCAATCTCGAAGGTCCTCGACCTCATACAGGAGCGTCCGCTTAAGGCGGATACAGGGGAGAGGGTCAGGCAAGTCAGGGTCGCTCGCTCGATAGACCCACGTGGTTGACCGGCGGAACAGTTCGGCATTCCAGGTAAACCTTATCCTCCGCTCGCCCGAGCGCATGCAGGTTTACCGGTGACTGGGCTGGGGGTCTTCGTGACCCGGAAGTCGAAGTTGCCTCTCGGCCAACGCAGTTACCGGTCTGGGGGAGAGACATTTTTCTGCTCCCCACTCGTATTAGTATGGTTGTCCGCGTTTTACCGAGACCTTCTTGCTAATTTTCTACGTATCTTGTTGATAAAAAGCCACATAATCGAATGGGGCTGGGGCTCGAA
>QHZK01000170.1 GCA_003224635.1 Acidobacteriota bacterium
CACCGGCGTGCGCTTTCTCGACCACATGCTGGAGCTCTTCACGCGGCACGGCGCGTTCGACCTCGAACTCAAGGCGCGCGGCGACCTGGACGTCGACCAGCATCATACGGTCGAAGACGTCGGCATCGTGCTCGGGCAGGCCGTGCGGCAGGCGCTCGGCGACAAAAAGGGAATCAACCGCGCCGGCTACTTTGTCATGCCCATGGACGAAAGCCTGGCGCTGGCGGCGGTCGACTTGAGCGGGCGCGCGTACCTTGTGTTCGATGCGCCTCGGCTCGCCGAGGCGGCGCGGCGGGATATCCGCGTCGGCGACCTGCCGGTCGAGCTGCTCGAGGATTTCTTTCAGGCGTTTGCCTCGAGCGCGGGCGCCAACCTGCATTTGAAAGTCGCCCGCGGCCGGTCGAACCATCACATGGTCGAGGCTCTGTTTAAGGCCCTGGCGCGCGCCCTGCGCTTTGCCTGCTCGCGCGACGCGCGCCTGAAGCGCCAATTGCCGAGCACGAAGGGATTGTTGTGAAGGGAGGTTTTCAGTTAGTCAGTTCTCAGTTCTCAGCCGTCAGTCAAAGAAAGTTGAAAGTCGACAGTCGAAAGTTGACAGTTGAAAACCGAAGGCGCGCGGTCAAAGAGTCGTTTTGACTTTCGACTTTTCGACTGTCGACTGTTATTGACTGAAGACTGAGAACTGATAACTGAAAACTGAGAACTTCCCCATGATCGCCCTCATCGACTACGGCGGCGGGAACGTGGGCTCGGTGCTCAAGGCCATCCGGTACCTGGGCTGTCCGGCTGAGGCGGTCGCTCGTCCGGAGGAGCTTGCCGCGGCGACGAAAATCATCCTTCCCGGCCAGGGTCACTTCGGCGCCATGATGAAGGCTCTTGAGGATCGCGGCATGCTCGAGCCGCTCCGCAGGATGATCCTGCCGGGCGACACCTGCGTTTCCTCCGGAGGCAAGCCGTTCCGCGAAAGCGCAGGCGTTCCACGCGCGTCTTTCCAAGCGAAGCCCTTTCTCGGAATCTGCCTCGGCCTCCAAGTCCTTTACGAAGGCAGCGACGAAGCGCCGGGAGTGCCGGGTCTCGGCGTACTGCGGGGTCGCGTCAAACGCTTCGAGGGCGTCTTTAAGGTGCCGCACGTGGGCTGGAGTCAGCTTGAAATCTCTCAAGATGCCAGGCTGCTTCGCGGCGTCGAGCCCGGCAGCTTTGTTTACTACTGCCACTCGTACTACGGTCCCGTCACACCGGAGAGCGCGGCCATCACCGACTACGGACAGCGCTTTGCCGCGGTCGTCGAGGCCGCGAATCTCGGGGCGGTCCAGTTTCATCCTGAGAAGTCAGGCGAGGCAGGGCTGCGGGTTCTGAAGAACTTTCTGGACTCTTGAAGGACCAGGGGCCGGGGATCAGGAGCCAGGATTCAGGATTCAGGACCACAAACAACTGACAACTGACGACTGACCGCTAAAGATGTTCGCCAAACGCATTATCCCGTGCCTCGACTGCAAAGACGGCCGCGTGGTCAAAGGCGTCCGCTTTGTTGACCTGCGCGATGCCGGCGATCCGGGCGACCTGGCCGAGGCCTATAACCGCCAGGGAGCGGACGAACTCGTCATGCTGGATATCTCCGCCTCGCGCGAGGGCCGAGCCACCCTGATGGACACGGTGAGCCGGGTGGCGCGAAAGCTGTTCGTTCCGCTCACGGTGGGCGGGGGCGTGCGGTCGCTCGACGACGCGCGGCGGCTGCTCTCGGCGGGAGCGGACAAAACCGCGGTCAACACGGCGGCCGTCGAGACGCCGGAACTGGTCGGCGAGCTTGCCGCTTGTTTCGGAAGCCAGGCGGTGGTGGTCGCCATTGACGCGCGCCGGGTTCGAAACTCGAAACCCGAAACTGGAAACTCGAAACTCGAAAGTGGAAAGGGCGGCGCGGCTGGGAGCGCGGGCGTCCCGCCCGCAGCGGCGCGCTGGAAAGTCCTGACCTACGGCGGCACGCGCGAGACCGGACTGGACGCCGTCGAGTGGGCGCGCCGCGTCGAGTCGCTCGGCGCCGGAGAGATTCTCCTCACGTCCATGGACGCCGACGGCACGCAGGCCGGCTTCGATTGCGAGCTGACGGCGACCGCGTCCCGCGCCGTCCGCATCCCGGTGATTGCCTCCGGCGGCGCCGGCAGCTTGGAACATTTTGCTGAAGTCTTCCTGCGCGGGGCGGCGGATGCGGCCCTCGCGGCGTCCGTCTTCCACTTCGAGCAGTATACGATCCGTAGCCTGAAGGAGTATCTGCGCTCCCGAGGTGTGCCGGTAAGGACAGTCGAAAGTTGAAAGTTGAAGGTTAAAAAGTTAAAAGGCAAACCTTCAGCCGACGGTTTTTCTGGCTTTCGACTTTCGACTTTGGACTTTCGACTTTCGACTATGATTATTCCCTGCATCGACCTGATGGGTGGCAAAGTGGTGCAGCTCGTTCAGGGTCAGGAGAACTCGAAGGCCTTCGCGCTGCCTGACCCGCTCGCCGTTCTCGAGGAGTTCCACGAGTATCCGGAAATCCAGGTGATCGACCTCGACGCGGCGATGGGACGCGAGGCGCAGTCGGACATCGTGCGCGAGCTCTCGCGCCGCAAGCCCTGCCGGGTGGGGGGCGGGATTCGCAGCGTCGAGCGCGCCCTCGAAGTCGTGAACGACGGCGCGCGCAAGGTGATCGTCGGCAGCGCCGCCTTCACCTCCACAGGGATCAATAGCGAATTCCTGCGCGCGCTGGCTCGCGCGGTTCCACGCGACAAGATCATGATCGCCGTCGATTGCCTGGGCGACCGCGTGGCGATCCGCGGATGGAAGGAGGTCTTGCAGCTCACCTCGGGGGAAGCGCTGCCTGCGCTCGAGCCCTACTGCTCGGAATTCCTCTGCACGTACATCGACCTAGAGGGAAAGCTTCAGGGGACCAACCTCGACTGGTTCCGCAAATTGCGCGCGGCCACCCGGCTGCCCATCACCGCGGCCGGCGGGATCACGACGGACGAGGAAATTCATGCCCTGGAAGAGATGGGCATGCACGCTGCGCTCGGAATGTCGATCTATCGCAAGGTCTTTCCGGAATTGTTTCGGAGCCAGCCGTAGGGAAAGAAGCTATCAGTTATCAGTTCTCAGTCGAGACAGTCGACAGTCGAAGGTTGACAGTTGAAAGCCGAAGGCGCACGGTCAAAAGAGTCGTTTTCACTTTCGACTGACGACTGAGAACTGGTAACTGATAACTGCTACGCCGCGTCTACGTAAATCCGCGGGACGCGCTTGCCGATCGAGCAGAGGACTTCGTAGGGCACGGTGCCGAGCTGCTCGGCGACCTCGAGGGCGGTGATCGCGCACGACTCCGACTTGCCGATCAGGATGACCTCATCGCCCACGGCGACGCCGGGAATATCGGTCACGTCGAGCAGCGTCAGGTCCATGCTGATGTGGCCGACCATGCGGGCGTACTGGTCGTTCACGATGGCGCCGCCCCGGTTCGAAAGCGCGCGGCTCAGGCCGTCCGCGTAGCCCACGGGCACCGTCGCGATCCGCGAAGGGCGACGAGTGTAAAAGGCAGCGCCGTAGCCGAGCGGTGCGCCGCTGGGAACATCCTTCAGGTATACCACGCGCGACTTGAAAGTGAGTATCGGCTCGAAGGCCGGGAGCGACTGCGGCTCGCGTCCCGGCAGGAAGTTCAGCGGAACGCAATATCCATAGAAGAGCGCGCCGATGCGGACCATATTCTCCCCAATCTCCGGGCGGACGAGCAACGCCGCGCTGTTCGAGACGTGGACCCACTGGGGATCAATTTCGAACCAGGGCAGTTGCTTGAGGGCCGTATTGAAGCGCGCGAGCTGCTCCTCGGTCTGGCAGGCGACGAGGTCCTCCGCTGACGCGAGGTGTGTGAAGAAGCCCTGGAGTTCGAGGCCTTCGAGCTCCTGGTAGCGCTCGAGAAACGAGCGCAGCCGGTCGAACGGGACGCCCAGGCGCCCGAGACCCGTGTCCACCTTGAGGTGAAACCCGATGGGCCGTCCGTAGCGGCGGGCGCACTCGGCGTAGGTGTCGAGACGGGCCGTCGAGGAGGCCGAGGGTGTCAGGCGATACTCGACCAAGTCCGCCGGGTCGCTCATGTAGAGGCCGCCCAGGAGCAGCACCGGCTGCTCGATGCCCGCGGCGCGCAGCTCGATGCCCTCCTCGACCGTGGCGACGCCGAACCAGTCCACACCGCACCCGGCCAGGCGCTTCGCGACCGGCACGGCGCCGTGCCCATAAGCGTCAGCCTTCACGACCGCCATCACCTTGCGCCTGCCGGCTAGCTTGCGGACTCGCTCGTAGTTCCGGCGCAAGGTCGAGAGCGAAATCTCCGCCCAGGTCGGCCGCAAGAGTTTGTCGGGGAAAGTAGCCATGGGGCACTCGATTCGGAGTGAAGATCGGCACATGACGAGGCAAGCGAGAAAGATTAAGAGTGGTCACCGAGCGACTCTTCCGCCCGTTCTCAGCGGACCCCCTCACCCGGCCTCCGGCCACCCGCAAGGGGCGAGGGCCAAGTCCTGCGCCCCTCTTCCCTCGCGGGAGAGGGGTCGGGGGTGAGGGGCGATGGGGAACGCCCTGCTCCGCCCACCATTACTCTTCTATTCTTCACTCTTCTATTCTTCGCCGCGAGGCGCGTAGCTTTCGAAGCGGGTGTAGGGCTTGAGAAACACGAGCTTGAAGGGTCCGGTAGGACCATTCCGTTGCTTCCCGATGTTGAGCTCGGTAATCACTCCGGGCTCGTCGAACTCCGTGCCGTCGCCGCTCGGCGACGGCCGGTGAATGAAGATGACCACATCGGCGTCCTGCTCGATGGCACCGGAATCACGCAGGTCAGAGAGTTCCGGCTTGCGCCCTTTTCCCGCTTCGGGAGCGCGGCTCAACTGCGAAAGCGCGACGACCGGCACGCGCAGCTCCTTGGCGATACTCTTCAGGCCCCGCGAGATATAACTGACTTCCTGGGTTCTGTTTTCGAACCGCCCGTGGCCGGTGACGAGCTGGAGGTAATCGACAATCAAGAGCTCAACCTGTTTTCGTTCCGCCTGGAGGCGGCGCGCCTTCGCCCGAATCTGCATGATACTCAAGGCGGGCGTATCGTCGATGAAGAGCGGCGCCTCCGCCAAGCGGCCCACGGCACGCGTCATCTTGGTCCAGTCCTCCTGACTGGCAAAACCGGTGCGGAGCTTGTGACTGTCGATGCGCCCCTCGGAGCACAGGAGCCGGATGAGCAGCGATTCCTTGCTCATTTCGAGCGAAAAGATTCCGACCACCTTGCCCTGGGTGGCCGCGTGGGCCGCAATGTTGAGCGCGAGGGCCGTCTTGCCGAGCGAAGGCCGGGCGGCGATGATGATCAGCTCTCCAGGCTGCAGCCCCGAGGTCATGTCATCGAGATCCTTAAAGCCCGTTTCGACGCCGGTGACGCTCTGGCCGCGATCGAACAGAACGTCCAGCGTGCCGAAACTGTCCTTGACAATGTCCTGGACTCTGAAAAACCCGGATTGCACCTTCTCGGAGGCAATATCGATCATCTGGCTCTGCGCCAGGTCGATCAGCGTCACGGGGTCGTCGGCTCCTTCCAGGCACCGGGAAATGACGTTGTTCGAAGCATTGATGAGTTGCCGCACGAGTGCCTTGTCCTTGACGATGCGCGTGTACTCGCTGACGCTCGCCGTGGTGCCGATGGGGATGCCGTCGGTGAGGGACGCCAGGTAACTCGCGCCGCCGGCTTTCTCGATCAAGCCGTCCTTGGAAAGCTCCTCCGAGAGGGTGACCAGATCGATGGTGTGGGTTTTTTCGAAGAGCGCAAGCATCTTTTCGAAAGCGATGCGGTGAGCGTCGGCGAAAAAGTCGTCCTTGCGCACGACTTCCAGGATGGTGTTCAGCGCCCCGTTATCCAGCAGCACGGAGCCCAGCAGGGCGCGCTCGGCTTCCAGATTGTGGGGCAAGGCTCGTTCGGTCGCGGTGCTCATCGGGGCGGAACCGAGACGCCTCTCCGGCGTGGAAAAAAATCCGAGACGCGATTATAACACGCGAGGGGAAATGCGAAACCGGGTGATGACTTATTATAGGGCGCCTTTTGGTGGTTTGCAGTGAGTTTGAGACTCCGTCGCGGGACGAGCGGTTAGATAACGGAAGGCCGGTCGTGGCGCCCCTTCGACGCGCACGGGGGGCGAAGACTCGAATCCTAGGAAGGTGAAGCTGGGGGCGCCGCCGGTGGCGCCGTTCCGGCTTCGATCTCGCCCTCGACTTTTACCTTCACCGTCGCCGTGACCTCGCGGTGCAGCTTGACGGAGACGTCGTATTCGCCGAGGACTTTCAGCGGCGCCGAGATCTGGATCTTCCTCCGGTCGATGTTGTAGCCCTGCTCGGCCAGCTTGCCGGCCACGTCCATGGCCGTCACCGAACCGAAGAGGGTACCGTGCTCGCCCGCCTTGCGCGTGATCGTGACGCTGACGCCCTCCATCAGCTTGGCCAGGTCTTCGGAGTCAGCTTTCTCCTCGGCTTCGAGCTTCAGGAACTTCACGCGCTGCTGCTCGACCCATTTGCGGTTTTGCGTTGTGGCCGCGACGGCCATTTTCTTGGGCAGAAGGTAGTTGCGGCCGAAGCCGTCGGCTACCTTGACGAGCTGCCCGCGCGTTCCGAGCTTTTCGATGTCCTGTAGAAGAATGACTTCCATATTCAGCCCTCAGTAATCAGCGGTCAGCCGTCAACTACGGCGCAAGGGCAGGCCGATAAGTGACGAAGACCGCTCTCGATATTTTGCTCCACGAAGCCGGCCCGCCGTCCGCGCTCCCGTTCCTTTAAGCTGACGTCCGGAGCTTGCTGTTTGCTAGATTTCGGCGGCGAAAGGCAGCAGGGCGATATTTCGCGCGCGCTTGATCGCCACCGTCAACAACCGCTGGTGGGGC
>QHZK01000171.1 GCA_003224635.1 Acidobacteriota bacterium
GCCGCCTGCGCTCTGACCTCTGCCTACTGCCTACCGCTCGACCGCTGGCTGCTGCAAGGTGAGACAGTGCAAGGTACCCAATCCCCACACCAGATCCACGGCGTGGATGCCGACCACGGGCCGGTCGGGAATCAGCTCGCCGAGCGTGCCCAGCGCGATGCGGTCCTTGGGATCGTTGAACGTCGGGACCAGCACTGCCGCATTCGCGATGTAGAAGTTCGCGTAGCTCGCGGGCAAGCGCTGGCCGTCAAAGTACAGGGGCGCTGGCATGGGCAGCGGAACGACCTCGACCCTCGAGCCATCCTCGAGCCGCATGTCCGCCAAGCGCTCGCGGTTTTCCTCGAGTGGCCGGTAGTTCGCATCGCTCGGATTATCCTCCCGGCACAGGACCACGGTGCGCGGCCCGACGAACCTGCAGACATCATCCACGTGGCCGTGGGTGTCGTCGCCGGCGATTCCCCGCCCCAGCCATAGCGCGTGCGTCACGCCAAGGTAGCCGCGGAAGACGCGCTCCAGGTCCTGCCGGCCGAGCCCGGGGTTCCGCGCCTGCGTGGTCTGGTCAAGCAGGCACTCTTCGGTGGTCACGAGCGTGCCGCGGCCGTTCACGTCGATGCTCCCGCCTTCGAGGCATACGTCGCGCCCCGCCGTGGAGCTGGCGCGGGCGCGAAATAGGCGCAACTTGAGCGCCTTCGCCACGCGCTCGGGTACGGCGTCGTCCTCCTGCCAGTCCGGGTACTTGGCCCAGGCGTTGAAACGGAATCGGGCGATCGCAACCTTGGGATGCCGCCCTTCGCGGCGAATGAAGCAAGGGCCGAAGTCGCGCGTCCAGCCGCGGTCAGTCGGCCAGTCGAAGAATTTTACGCGCGAGGGGTCAACGCTCGCGCGAGCGAGCACGTGCCGCGCTTGCTTTTCGACATTGCGCGTCGCCAGGATTCGGACGGTCTCGCCCGGCGCGACTCGCCTCACGATCTCGGCATAGACCCACGGGATGGGAGCGAACTTGCCCGGCCAGTCAGTATTGTTGTGGGGCCAGCCGAGCCAGGTAGCCTCGTGCGGCTCCCACTCGGCCGGCAGGCGATAGCCCAGCGCCGCCGGGCTGTCGCGCGCGCCCTTCCGCGCCTTGCTCGTGTCTGGCAACTTCTCGGGCATCGAGCGAGCATTCTACTACTGGCAAGCCCGATCGGCTTAGATGGCTTCGTTTTGGTTTGACCGTCGCTTTGGAGGCAGTTCCGGTATCAAAAAGGGGGTGAAATTGGGTTCGTTTTAGGACGGTTTTTGAGCCAGGCTATTGATTCTAAACTACATAGCGGCTTCGTTTGCCTGACAAAAAAGAAGTGTAATTCAACGCCCGTCTCTCTGATTCCTACTCCCTAGCCTACTCTAACGGGCCCTCGTTGTCAAGGCGGATCACGTCAGGGTCGGGCGAATCGAGCCCGCGCCTCCCCCGCCAGGGCTGCCTTCTCCCGGACGCCGCACCATGGATCCTGAGGCAAGGCACGCCTGGAACTTCGCGCGTTCGACGATGACCACTGCTTGCGAAGGTCAGGAACGTTCAACCCAGCATCAACAGTTCCTGGACTTCGCGGCGTTGGAAGACGTCGGCTGCCGCGTCTTCGAGAGCCTCTGCTACCAGAGGTCTCGAAGATGAAGTGGCGATCAAGTCAAAGGCGCCCTGGTCCCTCGCTTCGATGTACAGCTTGAAGTTTGCGTCGCGCGCCACCACGATCACGTTAACCGGCCGCGGCGCCTTCGCCGCCAGCTTCAACACGTCCCGCCACGTTCCATCCGGCATCGCAGTGTCGGTAAAGACCAAATGCGGTGGGTTGGGCTTCTGAAGGTAGTGTGCCGCCTCTCCGCAGGTCTTCGCAACCCCCACGATGTCGTCGAGATTCTGCTTGAGCGAAGACAACTGGTCTCCTCGACCGTCATGCACTAGCAGGGCACAGATTTTATCTTCCATGTCACCTCCCTCTAGCGGAGTGGCGTCACTAAATCTTCGCTCTCCCGCAGAATGTCCCACTCGTCCGCCCACGGCCTACATCGCGGCCCGCCGAAGCGCAGGCCAGCCTGCTGGCATGATGCTCGACACGGGTCAGTCGAAGATTACGTTGCGGTCAATTCTGCGTTAAGCTCCTCAGCAATCGACACCGACGAGAGCAGACACCAAGAAAAGGCCCTTGAAGGGACTCCAC
Organism: Acidobacteriota bacterium; assembly: GCA_003224635.1. GTDB lineage: Bacteria > Acidobacteriota > Terriglobia > UBA7540 > UBA7540 > QHZK01. Next base: position 2,193 of record QHZK01000171.1, read on the forward strand.
GGCCCCCATCAAAAAAGCAACAAATTATACTACACAAATTTACAGAAATCAAAGATTCGTCAAGCACATTCTTCGGAATTATATAGTTCCCAAACCCGCGGTTCGGGTTTGTCAACTATACAATTCCGCAAAAAATTGTGTCTCACGCGTCCCACGCGTCCCCATTGTCTCATCCGAGCATGCTATACTCGGCAGAAGAGGGCTCTAGGCCACGAATCTCGCCGAAGTGATAACGAAGTGATAATATTAGCCGCGACGGTATGACCAGCTACGGCCTTGTTTCTCCGAGCCATCGCTCCATCCGCGACTACTACGAGACGCTGGAGGCCTTCCGCGATCAGGGCGTCGCTGACTAGATGAACGTCCGCTCCGCCTTCCAGTCTCTTCTGGCCGTGTGCTCTGTGGCCTCAACTCTCAACGCAGAGCTTACCGTGCATCTCCGTGACCTCCGTGTTGAAGCCTTAGAGGCACGGAGGTCACGGAGAATGTCTGGTTGGTTGTGGTCCAAGGCCGCGCCAAGTCCCTTCCGCGAGTGCGCCCAAGCCGGGACGCCAAGAATCTGGTTCGTAATTTCGCGTGCATCTGGCCCATAATCTGACTGCGTGTTGTAGAAGCGGCCCCCGCAGCAAGACCCGCAGCAAGGGAAGGTCGGAGGGAGAAGTCCAATGTCACTTGACTGGCTGAAAGCGGGACGCGAAGCTCCGGGCAAGACGTCGCGCCGCCGCCTCCTGAAAGGCGCAGCGGCTCTGACTGTAACAGGGACTGTGGCCGGGCCGGCGCTCGCGCGCGCTGGAGGGACGCAGTCGCATTCAGCGCATCGGCCGATTCTGGCCTACGTCGGCACTTACAGTTCGCCGCAGGGCCCCGAGGGCAGCACGGGTTATGGACGGGGCATTTACCTGTTTCAAATGGACCCTTCAACCGGGGCGCTTTCCGAGCGCGAGGTCTTTGCGGATGCTTCGAACCCGTCCTGGCTCGCCTTCGATCCCTCCCGAACACATTTGTACGCGGCGAACGAGACCGCAACCTTCGAGGGCACTGACTCCGGCTCCGTGAGCGCGTTCTCGATCGATCGCACGAGTGGACATCTGACGTTGCTCAATACCGTCAGCTCGGAAGGGGCCGGCCCTGCCCATCTGAGTGTCCACCCCTCCGGCAAGTACGTGCTTGTAGCCAACTACGAGGGGGGCACCGTGGCCGTCCTCCCCATCCGGTCGAACGGCGAGCTCGGCCCCCCGACTGACTTCAAACACGATCAGGGCACGGTAGGCCCCACGCACGCGGCCAGCGCGCCTCTCGGGAGCTTTGCCATCAGCGGCCACGACCGGCCTCACGCGCACATGGTCCAGGCCGATCCGGCGGGTCGATTTGTGCTGGCAAGCGACCTCGCGCTCGACCAGATCCTGGTTTGGAGGTTCGATGTCCAAAAGGGTACTCTTTCCGCCAATAATCCGGCGTCAGTGCCGCTGCGTCCGGGGGACGGCCCCCGTCATTTTGCCTTTCACCCTAACGGCCGCTGGCTGTATTCGCTGCAGGAGGAGGGATCGACGCTGGTGACGTTCGACTATGACGCCGCGAGCGGAAGGCTCACGGCGAAGCAAACCATCTCAAGCTTGCCCAAGGGCTTCACCGGCAGCAATTTTACTTCCGAGGTCGTGGTCTCGCCTGACGGGAAGTTCGTCTATGCGGCCAACCGGCTGCACGACAGCATCGCCTTCTTTTCCATCGGCGAGGGGGGCAGCCTGACTTTTGCCGGCGAAGCCTGGACCCGGGGCGATTATCCGCGCAGCTTTAGCATCGATCCCTCGGGGAATTTTCTTTATTCGTGCAACCAGAGGAGCGATGCCATCACCAGTTTCCGCATCAACCGCCAAACGGGCGGCCTCGCCTTTACCGGTCAATACACTCCGGTGGGCACCCCGGCGATCATCATCTTCCTCATTTGAATCGTCTTCCTCGCTTCAAGTCGGCGATCGCCATTAGTCGGGAGAGCGCTTGACCGGAACGGTCTTTCCGGGTCACGATAAGTAGGTTTGTTTACCAAGGAGGCATCATGGCTGGCGCAGTTCGCTACGCGACCGCCCTCGTTCTCATCCATCTGATCCTGGCTGGCGCTGCTGCCGCCCAGACGAATGGTCCGCGTCATCCCACCTGGTGGGCCAAGTACCAGTATCTTCTGAAACGCCCGTCCAAAACCGCGCCAGCAACAACCGAGTCCGTAGCCGCCGGCGATAACGTCGATTTATCGAATGAGTGCGGCCCGCAGAGCGAGGCGTTCATTACTTACGATCCCCCGCAGGCAACGCTGGCTGCCGGGTCGAACGAAATCTTTCGCGCGCCTATGCGCGGCTATTTCTCGTCGGACGGGGGAGGGACCTGGAGTGGGGTTGACCTGCCTCTGCCGCCACCGCTCTCCGGTACCCACGCCACTCGTTTCGGCTCCGACCCCTCGCTCGCGGTCGATTCGCGCGGCAATGTCTTCTACAGCTACATTGTCGTTTTCTTTGGAAATGGCAAGGGTGTGGACGGTACAGAACTGGCCGTCGCGCGCTCGACCGACGGCGGCCAGACTTATCCCGCTGCTAACGCCTCCTATTTTTCCTTCGACACCGGCTCTTCTCACTTTAACGACAAACCCCTGATGGCCGCCGATTCGAATCCGGCGAGCCCTTTTCGTGACAATGTTTATGTGGCTTGGGATGCAGCCACGGGCGGCTCGAGCAGCGGGGGGATCCGCGTGGCGCGCTCGATCGATCACGGCGTCATGTTCACGGTCACGCGGGTGGACGACTCGAAGGGGCCCGGTCAGGGCATCGGCGCCATTCCCTTTGTCGGACCGAACGGCGAGGTCTACGTTGCCTGGAACGACTTCCACGCGAGCGTGATTGCCTTTAACCGTTCCTTTGACGGCGGCGTGACCTGGGACCCGACGCGGGTCGTGGCCCCGAAAGCTGCGGCATATACGGCCGCGGTCCCCGCCGAATCTTTCCGGGGAGCGCTCGCGTATCCCGCTTGCGACGCCGACCGCTCGCCTGGTCCCCACCGCGGACGGCTCTACTGCGCCTGGATGGATCTCACGCCGGCCGGCGCCGCCGATATCTTCTTCGCCTTCTCCGACGATAAAGGCGCAAGCTGGTCGAGCCCGGCGCCGGTTGCGGACCAGCTATCCTTCGCGGTCGATCGCTTCAATCAGTGGCTCTCCGTTGACCCCGTAACGGGCGAGGTCAACGTTTCCTTCTACGATACTCGCAATGATACGACCGGCGCCGGTTACACGACGGACGTTTACTTCACCCAGTCAGCGGACGGAGGGAGTTCCTGGCTGTCACCCAATGTTCGTGTCACCACCGAGAGTTCGAACGAGCACGACTGCAACGGGCTCTTTCCTTGCCCGGGCATCGATTACTTGAACCAGTACGGAGATTACGAGGGGCTCGTTTCCTACGGCGGAGTTTCCCATCCCATATGGACGGACAGCCGCCGCCAGCTCGAGGCGAGCGCGGGGTGCCGGACGGACCTTGCCATGGAAGAGGTCGTCAGCGCCACGGTCCACTAAGAGGACCGAATCCGCAGATTTCGCAGATTACACAGATTAAAATTTCGGACTGACCGCGAGCGGCGCGTAATGTCGAGCCTTCAACGATGGTGCGGTTCACCCGATGCCTACACGACGGATTCCGCCGCCTCGGCGCCGACGAGGGAATTTCCAATCTGCGAACATCTGTGCAATATGCGGATTCTCTGTTGCGTAGCCAGTGGAGGAGGAGGTGGCATCGATGTTCGACGTGGTGACTTTTGGCGAGGCCATGATTCGTCTGGCGCCGCCCGATTTTCAGCGCCTCGAACAGACATCGTCCCTCGACGTCCAGGTGGGCGGCGGTGAGTTGAACGTTGCCGTCGGCGTGGCCCGCTTGGGGCTCAAGAGCACGTGGATTTCCCGGCTGCCCAAGAACGCGCTCGGACGGCTGCTCGAAAACCGCGCGCGACAGGCGGGCGTCGATACCAGCAACGTTATCTGGTCCGACGCCGAGAGGCTCGGCTTGTACTTCGTCGAGTTCGGCGCGGCGCCGCGTCCGAGCTCCGTGCTCTACGACCGCGCGGGTTCCGCTATCAGCGCTATCAAGCCCGGGGAGGTCGATTGGAAGCGCGTCTTCACGGGCGTCAAGTGGTTCCACACCAGCGGCATCACGCCGGCCTTGAGCGAGTCCGCTGCCGCCGTCACGCTGGAGGCGGTGAAAACAGCGCGCGAGGCCGGAGTGACGGTGAGCTACGATCTGAACTACCGCGGCAAGCTGTGGTCGCCCGACAAGGCCCAGGCCGTGCAGGAGCCGCTGATGAAATACGTGGACGCGCTCATCACCACCGAGGAAGACACGAGCGTCGTCTTCAAGATCAAGGCGGCGGGCAAGACCGACGCGCGGGGTTTCACGGAGGTCTCCGCCGCATCCTATAAGGATGTGGCGCGGCGGCTCGAGGAGAAATTCCATTTCATGGCGGTGGCCATCACTCTGCGCGAGAACCCGCTGGTGTGGCGCAATACGTGGACCGCGCTCGCCTACGCCGAGGGGAAGTTCTACGACGACGTGAAGTACGATCTGGAGATTGTGGACCGCATCGGAGGCGGCGATTCGTTCAGCGCCGGGTTCATTTACGGAGTGCTGGTGAAGAAGTCGTATGAAGCCGGCGTCCGCTACGGCAACGCCTTCAGCGCCCTGAAGCACTCGAATCCCGGCGA
>QHZK01000172.1 GCA_003224635.1 Acidobacteriota bacterium
TTCATGAGCCAGTGCGTGAGTGTGCCCAGGCTCTGACCTTTGGCGCGCACCTGGTTGGGGAACACTTCGCTGATGTACACCCAGATGACGGCGCCCTGCGAGAAACCAAAAGAGGCGATGAAGCCGATCAGCATCCAGACCAGCAGGTTCTCGTGCCGCCCCGTGAAGAAGATTGCCGCCACGCCGGCAAGCGAAGCCGCCGTACCCACCGACCCGATCAGCAGCAGCGGCTTCCGGCCGAGCTTGTCGATCACCGACATGGCGATGATGGTGAACAGCAGATTGGTGGCGCCGACGGCCACGGCCTGCAAATCCCCGGAAGCCTTGCTAAAGCCGGCTTTGGAGAAGATGTCGTTCAAATAGTAGAGAATGGCATTGATCCCCGAAAGCTGGTTGAACATGGCGATGGACACCGCGAGAAAGATCGGCCTCGCGTACTTGCGGGAGAACAGCGGCTCCTGCTGGTGCTCGACGTCGATCGAGCGCACGATCTCCGCCAGCTCGCCCTCGACGTTCTCCGCCCCGGTCAAGCGCAGCACTTCGCGCGCTTCCTCGACGCGGTGCTTGGCGACCAGCCAACGCGGGCTGCGCGGCACGCCGAACAGCATCAGGAAGAAGAGCGCCGCGGGGACCGCCGAAACGCCCAGCTCCCAGCGCCACTCCTGAACGCCGAAACCTATCTGTCCAATGACGTAGTTCGAGAAATAGGCGGCCAGAATCCCGAAGACGATGTTGAACTGGAAGACGCCCACCAGCCGGCCGCGCCATTTCGCCGGAGCGATTTCCGCGATGTACATCGGCCCGAGCACCGACGAGCCGCCAATCGCCAGGCCCGCCACAAAGCGCGAGGCCACAAGCGACGTCCAGTTCCAGGCCAAGGCGCAGCCCAGAGCGGAGACCAGATACAAGACGGCCATCACCCGCAGACTGTCGCGCCGGCCATATCGGTCACCGGGGATTCCGGCGAGCATCGCGCCGACGATGGTGCCCCAGAGCGCAATCGAAACCGTCAGCCCGAGCGACGCAGCCGAGAGTTGGTACTCGAACGTCAGAGCATGCGTCGTCCCGGCAATCACCGCCGTATCGAATCCGAACAGCAGGCCGCCTAGAGCTGCGACCACCGTGCTTTTAAGCAGGCATGCGTTGAGCTTCATCGCGCCTCTCGAGTGCGGAGACTGACGTTCGGCCTGTACGATAACGACAGGCGCCATTATGCGCCCTCGAATCTATCACAGGTCACAAAGAACCGGGAAAGCCGGTAGCGCAGTCTTGCCTCGGCCAGTGTAGAATCCCCTTCCAGGAGGCAGCATGGACAGACCGTCTTCGGAATCAAGCGGCGTGGGCCGGCGCGGCTTTCTCGGACTCGGCGGCGCGGCGGCTCTCGGGCGCTCGCTGCTCAGCCACGACGGCGGCTGGGGCCGACACGGCTTTCTGATGTCGATGGCCTCGGCGGCTGAGACCTCGGGGTCGGGCGCGGGCTCTTCGGGAGGGCTGCCGCCGCTCAAGATCACCGACGTGCGGGTGATCGTCACCTGTCCCGACCGCAACTACGTGGTGGTGAAGATCTCGACCACCGAAGCAGGCTTATACGGCGTCGGCGACGCGACGCTCAACGGGCGGGAGCTGGCCGTCGCGGAGGACCTCAAGCAACACATCGCGCCGCTGCTCATCGGCCGCGACCCGGAGCAGATCGAGGACACCTGGCAGTATCTCTATCGCGGGCCGTACTGGCGCGGAGGTCCGGTGCAAATGACGGCGCTCGCGGGAGTGGACCTCGCGCTCTGGGACATCAAGGGCAAGCGCGCCGGCATGCCCGTCTACCAGTTGCTCGGCGGGCGCACCCGGATCGGCGCTCTGGCTTACACGCACGCGAGCGGGCGCGACTTCGCGGAGGTGGAAGACGGCGCTCGTCGCGCGATCGAGCGCGGCTTCAAATGCGTCCGCGCCCAGGTGGCGATTCCCGGACTCGAGGGAACCTACGGGACAGCGGGCGCGAAGCCGGCCGAGGCAGCCGCGGGCCGCGTCGCCAACATGGCGTCGCTGCCGCAGACGGAAGTCTTCGAGCCGGCCCCTTATCTCAGCACGGTGCCGCGCCTGTTCGAGCACCTGCGCGCGAAGCTCGGCCAGGAGGTCGAGCTCCTGCACGACTGCCACGAAAAACTCGACCCGATCCAGGCCGCGCGCCTCGCCCGCGACCTCGAGCCTTATCACCTCTTTTTTCTCGAGGACTGCCTGCGTCCCGAATACAAGGAGAGCTTCCGCCTCATCCGCGAGCACTCGACCACGCCTTTGGCTATGGGCGAGCTCTTCAACTCACTGTGGGACTGCGTGCCGCTCATCAAGGAACAGTTGATCGATTACATCCGCTGCGACCTGGGACACATCGGCGGGATTACGGCGGCGCGCAAGGTCGCCGCGCTCGCCGAGCTTTTCCAGGTGCGGACGGCCTGGCACGGTCCGGGCGACATCGGGCCGCCCACCCATGCCGCTAACGTGCACGTCGACGTCTCGATCCCGAACTTCGGCATCCAGGAGATGGTTTTCTTCCCTGACGTGGCGCGCGAAGTGATTTCGGGCGGCCCCGAGTTCGAGGACGGCTACATGAACGTCTCGGACACGCCAGGCCTCGGCTGCGACGTGAATGAGGAGGTGGCGAAGAAGTACCCTTATCGCCGTTCTTATCTGCCCACTGCCCGGCGCAAGGACGGCAGCGTACACGACTGGTGAACGCGCCGGTTCGGTGCCGATTGCGTGATAGTTGGATGATGGAAGCCGTCATTCGCGGCGACGAGCAAATTGGTTTTGACGCGGCACGACCTTCCTAACCGTGCTATCGTTAAGCACTTGTTTCAAGCTCCGTGGGCGCCCTCGCGGGTGAGGAAGTCGCGGCCGAGGGTATGTGTGCGTCTTTGTAAATCAACGACTTATGAACCGGCAGCGGGTGCGAAAGCGAGACGGCGTTTCCCGGACGCCCTCGCGGGTCGCAAGCTGGTTAGGCGGCTTGTTGCTCGCGGTGGTGATGGCGCACGCGTTGGGACCGGACCGGCCCCCCGCACACGGCCAAGAGCACAACGCAGGCAGGCCGCCCGCGCCGGGGCTGCGCGCTTCGGAGATTCTCGATCTCGCGAAAAGCCTGGTCCTGGCGGACGCCACATTCGACGCTTATCCACTGCTTGTGAAGTTGGGTTTCGAAAACTCGGAGCTCCAGGCAAAAGACCTGATCGCTTTTGAAGAGAATGGATCTTTCGCCTATGCCCTGGGCGCTTGCACACTGGGCGGTAGCGCGCGGTCTCTGGGCGAATCGGCAACGAGTCGCGAATCTGCGGAGGTCCCGCGCCTGTTCCGTCGTCTGATCGTTCTGAAACCGGCGATTTTGGTGGTGGACGACGAAGTGATCAACCCCGGGTCGCAAGTCCCGGTCCGGTGGCATCTCTACTGCCAGAAAATGCCCGAGGCTAAGGGCGGGACATCTCGACTTATCGAAGGGGAGAACGAGCTCTCGTGCGAGGCGTTGCTCCCCCGGAAGGCGAGTTATCGGCTCGAAGCTCTGCCGACGGGCGACCCGGAGTCGCGATCGTACTCTCTTCGAATCGAATCGCAGGAGAACTCCGCCCGCACTCGGTTTCTACAGGTGTTTCACGTGAATGCGGGCGGCCCGCAAAACTCCCGGGCGCATTCCGAGTTGATCGCGAAGGGGGGTGAGCCCGAGATCGTCATCTCGACCTCCAGACGAGCCTTTCGCTTGAATCTGCCGCCGCCGAGCGAAGGCGCGGGCGAAATCGCGATCTCCATGGCCGGCGGCAAAGCGCTGCTCGAGAACCGGCCTCTGCCTTCGGGGATCCTTCCTCACGGGCCTGAGGGAAGCCGGTTGCTCGAGCGATGGGACGCCGACTACCGCGCGAGCCGCCCGCCGGCCTGGGATATCGGGCGGCCCGCCGACGAGCTCAGGAGGGTGGTGAGCGAGGGCGCGGTTCGCAAGTGCCGGGCGGTGGATTTGTGTTGCGGCTCGGGAAGCGACGCCATCTATCTTGCCCGCCAGGGATTTGACGTGACCGCCATCGACGTTGCCCCTACGGCCCTGAGCCAGGCCGAGCAGAAAGCCCGCCGGGCGGGCGCGTCGGTGCGATGGGTGCTGGCAGATGTGCTCAAGCCGCCGAGCCTCGATCCGTTCGACTTCATCTACGATCGCGGCTGCTATCATGTCGTGCGGAATCAGAACGTGGCAGCTTACCTCGAAACAGTTCGGCGTTTGTCCCGACCGGGAACCCAGTTCCTTCTCCTGGCCGCGAGGCGCGACGGGCAGGCGCCGAATGAGGGAACAGAGGGTGTCACCGAGGAGGAACTCCGTTTCGACTTCCTTCCTCTGTTCAACCTCGATTCGCTTCGCGAAATCAGACTCGAGAGCAACCGGCCGGGAATGAGTCCTCCGGGCTGGGCGGCTCTCTTGCGCAGAGCGGCTAAGCCCTGAGCCGGGATCAGGCTCTTGTGGCCTGTGGAGGTCCATCCATGGTGAGTCGACGAAGTTTTCTCGGCACGTTCCTCACTCCGGCGGTCTTTGCCAGGGCGGGGGCCGCCGCAGGCGGGCCCAAGACCGAAGCGGCGCCCGCTTCGCCGCCTCCCGCGCTTCCTCCCTGGCCGGATGAGAACGACCCGGCATTCTGGGACCGGGTGCGCGACCAGTTCTATATCACGCCGGGGGAGGCATTCTTCAACACCGGCACCCTCGGCGCGACGCCGCGTCCGGTGCTCGAGCGCGTCATCGAGGACATGCGCACGCTGCAGTCGACCATCACGCGCTGGGACTATTCGGCCAACACCCCCAACTGGATCAGCGGCTATTCGCCGGAGCTGCCCCTGCGCGAGAAGCTGGGGAAGCTGGTGAACGCTGCGGGCGCGGACATCGCGCTGACCCAGAATGCGACGATGGGCATGAACTTCGTCGCGCAGGGACTCGATTTGAAGCGCGGTGACGAGGTCATCCTGACCGACCGCGAGCACCCCGGCGGAATCTCCGGCTGGCAGGAGCGCGCCAAACGCGACGGGATCGTGGTGAAGCAGGTCCCGATTCCCATTCCCGCGAGCGATCCGGACCGGCTCGTCGAGTTGTTCGCCGAGGCGATCACTCCCCGCACGCGCGTGCTGGCGGTCCCTCATATCATTTCTTCCAGCGCCGTGGTGATGCCGGTCAAACGCCTGACCCGGCTCGCCCACGAACACAACTGCCTGGCCGTGTTCGACGGAGCCCAGGCGATCGGCCAGGTGAAGATCGACCTTCAGGATATCGGGTGCGACGCCTATTACGCCAGCCCGCACAAATGGTTGCTGGCGCCGGCGGGCAACGGCATGTTCTACATCCGCTCCGACCACCGCGACAAAGTCTGGACAACTTTGTGCAGTTTTGCGTGGGACGACCAGAAAGACGGCATGTACAGGTTCATGCAGTATGGCACGGGGAATCCTTCGCTCCTCGCCGGACTCGATGCGGCGCTCGACTTTCACTTTCGCCTGGGACCCGAACGCGTGCGCGAGCGTATCCGGTCGCTCGCCGACCGTCTGCGCAACGGCTTGCAACAAATCCCGCGCGCCAGAATCAGCTCCCCCGTGCATCCCGAATTGGCCGGCGCCACCGTGGTCCACCGCGTGGAAGGCGTGCCTGCCGCCAAACTCGAAGAGCAACTGTGGGTCGAAAGGAGGATCAGGACGCGTTCCCAGGGTGACCCGCTCGGCGTTCGCCAGTCCTGCCAGATCTATAACAACGAAGCTGAGGTGGATGCTACGCTTGAAATTGTACGGGAGCTTTCGGCTCATGCCTGACGCCATTGCTGGCAGATCGGGGCGCGCCGGTCGATTTTGCAGATGCCGGGACGACCGTGTTAACCTGACTTATGCGCAAAGGTAAATTCGAGCGAGCCTCAGTCCGACCGTTAGGCGCGTTCTTGTTTTCCTTTCCCTTCCTTTTTTGGTGTGGGTCGGTCCTGGGACAGGCTAACCCTCAAAGCCTGGACGAGTACTTCCGCCGGGCGAGAGAACTCGAGCAACACGAAGATTACGCGGGCGCGGAGAGGCTCTATCAGGACGCGGCAAGGAGCTATCCCCATCAACCCGAAATCCTCAAGCGGCTGGGCATCGTCTATCAAACCGAGCTGAAATTCCCCGAGTCGCTCGACGCCTTCAGCAAGGTGCTGCAGGGAGCCCCGCAGTATCCCGAGGTCAACTTTTATCAGGGGCTCTCCTACTTCGGCCTCAATCAGTTCGACCAGGCCATCAAGGCGTTCAACAAGGAAATCGAAGCCAACCCCAAGTATCGCCGGGCGCGCTACTACGAAGCGCTGGCTTTCCAGTCGCTGAACCGCAACGCCGACGCCTTGCAGCAGTACGAGATCCTGGTCAAAGAAGATCCCAGCGACTCGAGGGTGCTGTATCAGTTGATTCGCTTTCATAAGGCGGCGACGCTCAAGGCGATCAACCAGCTCGGCAATCTGGACCCGGATTCCGAATTCATGCTCGTGCTGAAGGCCGAGGGCTATGCCGACCAGGGGAAGTATCCCGAGGCCATCCAGGACTACAAACAGGTTCTGCAAAAGAATCCGAGGTTCCCGGGCGTGCATTTCGCTCTGGGGGAGGTCTATTGGAAGAAGGTCGATTACCCGGCCGCCGAAAAGGAACTCCGGCTGGCGCTGGTTGAGGACCCCAACCACCCGCTGGCCAATTACTATCTGGGTGACATTCTGCTCAAGAGCCAGAAGGCTGACGACGCCGTTCCCTTACTCGAAATTGCCGTGGCGGCCAATCCCCAGTTGCCACAGGCCTATTTTCAGTTGGGGAAGTGCTACGTCGCACAGGGAAAGCTTCAGGAGGCCCTGAAGGTCTTGTTGAAGGCCGCTGAGCTCGATTCGAGCGACAAGGCGACGCATTACCAGCTCGCCCAGCTTTACGCGCAGCTCAAGCAACCGGACAAGTCGCA
>QHZK01000173.1 GCA_003224635.1 Acidobacteriota bacterium
CGTCGAGGTGGACGAAACCCGGCTGGCCTATGTTCAGATTCGCTTTCCAGGTTGGATTCAGAAGGTCTTTGCTGATTCGACCTACCAGTACGTCCGCAGGGGTCAGCCTCTATTCACGATCTACAGCCCCGATCTGGTCACGACCGAGCGGGAGTACTTGCTTGCGAAGCAGAACCGCAACGAGCTGGCGGAGAGCTCGGTACCCGGCGTGGCATCGGGAGCCGCCTCGCTGCTCGATGCAGCAGTCGAACGGCTCAAGCAGTGGGAGGTACCGGACCGCGAAATCGAGCATCTGGAATCGACGGGGAAGGTCCGCCGCGAGTTGGAGATCGATTCCCCCGTATCAGGTTACATCACCCAGCGCAACGCCCTTCCCAACCTGTACGTGCAGCCTGAGACCAAACTTTACACCGTAGCCGACCTCTCCACGGTGTGGGTCTATGCCGAGGTGCTCCAGACCGATATCGGGCGGATCAAGATTGGAGATCCCGCCACCGTCACCGTGGATGCCTATCCTGGCCGGACTTTTAGCGGACGGGTGAATTTCATCTGGCCGCAGGTGGACATGACGACGCGCACCCAGCGCGTCCGGCTTATTTTTTCGAATCCCGGCATGAAGTTCACGCCAGGTATGTTCGTCAACGTCAGCCTGGCGATTCCGATGGGACGGCAACTGACCATTCCAGCCTCGGGCGTACTGCAGTCGGGGACACGCCAGATAGCTTTCGTCGACCATGGGAACGGATATCTCGAACCGCGAGAGGTTCAACTGGGACCGCGCGTCGGGGGCGAGTTCATTGTACAGAAGGGCCTCGGGGCCGGCGAGCGAATTGTCACCTCAGCCAACTTCCTCATTGATTCTGAAAGCCAGCTCCAGGCCGCCCTCGGCTCGTTCGTCCCCCCTCCGCCCGGCGCGGGCGCTGCCGCTGCCATGAATGCCCCTTCGACACAGGTCATCGTCGAATTTACCACCGTTCCCTCGCCCCCGCACAAAGGTGACAACACGTTCCGAGTCAAGCTCACGGATAACAAGGGAGCCACTGTCCCAGGATCTCGGGTCACCGTCACGTTCTTCATGCCCGCCATGCCGGCGATGGGGATGGCGGCCATGCGCACCGTCTCAAACCTCAACGATAAGGGCGGAGGCATGTACGAGGGATCTGGAAAGCTCGAGAGCGGAGGGACCTGGCAAGTCAGCATTCTGGTTCAGAGGAACGGTCAGACCCTGGTCAGCAAGCAACTGACGGTGAGCGCGGAAGGGGGAATGTAACATGATTGCCCGCTGGATTGACTGGTGCGCCCGCAACCGCTTCTTGGTGTTTACCGGAACCTTCCTGCTCATCCTCATCGGTATCTGGTCCCTTCGGCAAATCCCGCTCGACGCCCTGCCGGATATTTCCGACGTGCAGGTCATCATCCACACCCCATGGGCAGGTGAGCCGCCCAGTATTATCGAAGACCAAGTCACCTATCCCATCGTCACCACGCTGTTGGCCGCTCCGCACGTGAAGGCCGTGCGGGCGGAGACCATGTTCGGCGACTCCTACGTGTTTGTCGTCTTCGAAGACGGAACCGACCTTTATTGGGCGAGGTCGCGCGTGCTCGAGTACATGCAGCAGATCACAGGCCGCTTGCCGCCCGACGTTCACCCGGTCATCGGTCCGGACGCGACGGGCGCCGGCTGGGTCTACGAGTACCTGGTGATCGACAAGAGCCACCAGCACAGCCTCGCTGATCTGCGCAGCCTGCAAGATTGGTTCTTACGGTACCAGCTCGAAACCGTGCCCGGCGTGGCCGAGGTGGCCAGCATCGGCGGCTTCGTGCGCCAGTATGAGGTGCAACTGGACCCCAATAAGCTGCGCGCTTACGCCATTCCTCTCATGACGGTCATAGACCGAATACGAGCCAGTACCAACGAAGTGGGTGGCCGGGTGCTCGAACTGGGCGGCGCCGAGTACATGATTCGCGGTTTGGGTTACCTAAGATCGTTGAGCGACCTGGAAAATGTCCCCGTAGCCACCAAGAACGGTACTCCGGTGCTGGTCCGGGACCTGGGCACGGTGGGGTTCGGCCCGGACATCCGCGAAGGTGTGGCGGAGTGGAACGGCGAGGGAGAAGCGGTAGGCGGCATCGTCGTCATGCGTGACGGCATGAACGCGCTGACCGTGATCAACGGGATCAAACAAAAGCTGGCGGAGATCAAGCTTTCGCTGCCTCCAGGTGTGGAGGTTGTGGCTGGCTATGATCGGTCCGGCCTGATTCAGGCATCCATCGAAACGTTGCAGCGGGACCTCCTGGAAGAGGCGATCATTGTCAGTCTCGTGATCATCATCTTCCTGTTTCACTTCCGCTCGGCGTTGATTCCCATCCTAACCCTGCCCATCGCGGTGGTGGCCTCGTTCATTCCCATGTATTACCTCCACATCAGCGCCAACATTATGTCACTCGGGGGCCTGGCGCTTGCGATCGGGGTGCTCGTCGACGCGGCCATCGTCATGGTGGAAAACGGGCACCGGCAGCTCTCCGAGCACGGCGCGCCGAAAGCGCCGATGCCTGAGGAGCGAAATGGCGTGAACGGCCCCGCTGCTGCGCCGAGCCCTCCCGCTGAAATGGAGCCGGTAACCGAACGGGAACGTCGGCGAATCCTGCTCGACGCGGCCAAACAGGTCGGGCCAGCGATCTTCTTCTCGCTTCTCATCATTGTCGTCTCGTTCTTGCCCGTTTTCCTTCTGGAAGCGCAAGAAGGGCGGATGTTCCGGCCGCTGGCATGGACCAAGACCCTGGCGGTCGGGTTCTCGTCGGTCCTGGCCATCACTTCGGTGCCCGTCCTAATGGTGTTGTTCATCCGGGGGCGGCTGCGACCCGAATCCGAGAACCCGATTTCCCGGTTGACTCAGTTCTTGTACCTGCCGGTTCTTCGCCTGTGCCTCAGGCACCGCAAAACCACGCTGCTGATTAACCTGGTCTTTCTCCTGGTTACGTTCCCCCTGACGCTCAAGATCGGAAGCCAGTTCATGCCGCCCCTCTTCGAGGGCTCCTCGCTCTATATGCCGACGGCACTGCCTGGAATCTCCATCGCTCAGGCGTCGCAGCTACTCCAGGAACAGGACAGGATCATCCGCGCCTTCCCCGAAGTGGAGAGCGTTTTCGGCGCCATCGGACGCTCGGACAGCGCCACAGACAACGCCCCCTTGGACATGTACGACACCACCATCATGCTGAAGCCGCGGAGCCAATGGCCTGCAGGGATGACCTACGAAAAGTTGATTCAGGAGATGGATGGAAAGCTGCAATTTCCGGGCCTCACCAACACCTGGACGATGCCGGTCGAGAACCGCCTCGACATGGAGCTCACCGGCATCAAGACACCGGTTGGCATGAAGATTCAGGGTCCGAATGTGGAAGGTATCCAGCAGGTCGGCGCCCAGGTGCAGCAGCTCCTTTCGACCCTGCCCGAAGTTCGTTCGGTGTTCGCCGAGCGGGTGGCGCAAGGGTTTTACATCAACGTGGAAGTGAACAGGGCGGAGGCGGCGCGCTACGGACTGACGGTGGCCGACGTCCAGCAGGCCGTCACGTCAGGGATCGGTGGGGTAAACATCGCGGAGAACGTCGAGGGGCGCGAGCGCCACCCCATCAACGTCCGCTACAACCGCGATTTCCGGGACAACGTCGAGGAGCTCCGGCGCGTTTTAATCGCCACGCCGACGGGCGCGCAAATCCCGATCGGAGAGGTGGCCAGGATTTCCTTCTCGCGCGGGCCCGCATCGATCCGCGACGAGGAAGCGTTGCTCACTGGTTACGTCTATATCGACCTGAACACCAAGGATTACGGGGGCTTCGTCGACAAGGCCACCAGTCTGCTTCGGGAGAAGCTGAAGCTCCCCGCCGGCTACACCTTTAAGTGGTCGGGAGAATACGAGTTCGAAGTGCGGGCCAAGGAACGACTGAAACTCATCTTACCGGTCGTCTTCTTCGTGATCTTTCTCCTGCTTTACATGGTGTTCCATTCCGTCGCCGAAGCGACCATCTTGATCTTTCCCACGCTCTACGCGATGACCGGCGGCCTCATCCTGCAGTGGCTGCTGGGCTACAACTTCAGCGTGGCGGTGTGGGTGGGGTACATCGCGCTGTTCGGCATCGCGGTCGAGACGGGAGTGGTGATGGTCGTCTATCTCCACGAGGCGCTCGACCGGCGCTTGGCCGCTCGAGCGCCACTCAAGCATGAAGACATCGAGGCCGCGGCCATCGAAGGTGCGGTTCAGCGCCTCCGTCCCAAGCTGATGACGGTCAGCGCAGTTCTGGCCAGCTTGATCCCCATCCTTGGGGAGTCGGGAATCGGTTCGGACGTGATGAAGCCGATTGCGGCCCCCATCGTGGGAGGGATGATCACCTCGACTATTCACGTCCTGATTCTGGTGCCGGTGTTCTTTGCCTTGATGAAAGAGCGAGCCCTGCGGCACGGAACCCTTCGTCGCTCGCAGGAAACAGGAACCGGAACCGATGAGGCATGAAGTTCTTGGCAACCCAAGCATGCACTTGCCGTGCGTGGCTCGCATTTTCAGCGCTCGTCATTCATAATCCAGATTATCGCATGGCCATCATTTTGCGGCTGCTGCTTATCGTCACGCTGGTAGCCCTCAACGCCTTCTTTGTGGCGGCGGAGTATGCGCTGCTGAGCGTCCGCCGGACGCGCATCGAGCAGCTCGCGCGCGAGGGCGACTCACGCGCCCGGCTCGTGCAGGCATTGCTCGGGGACTTTGGCCTGTTGATTTCCGGAACCCAACTGGGCGTCACCATCGCCAGCCTGCTGATGGGGTGGCTGGGCGAATCCATCATGGCGGACGCGATCGGAGGCGCCCTGGAAGGCCACGTGCGCCAGTTCGCCTCGATGGCCGTCGCGCACACCCTCGCTGTGGGTGCGGCCTTCGCCTTCGTGGCCGCGCTCCTGATGGTGCTCGGCGAGCTGGTCCCGAAAACTCTGGCCTACGAGCGCGCGGAGCGCGTGGCTCTCATCATCGCGCGGCCGATGACGGTGATCCTGCGGTCGACGAAGTACGGCGTGCGCGGGCTCGAATGGCTGGCCAAGATGGTCCTGCTGGCCCTCGGTCAGCGCGGCAGCCGCATTCACGGGCCCTTGCACACGCCGGACGAGGTGAACCTGATCGTGTCTGCCATCCGCAAGCGCGGACTGCTCGAGGAAGAACAGGAGGAAATGATCCGCAGCGTCTTTGACCTGCACCGGGTGCTGGTGCGCGAGATCATGGTTCCGTGGCCAAGGGTCACTCGCTTCCCCGTGACCCAGAACCTGCATCTGCTGCTCGACCGCATTGTCAAAGACCAGCACTCCCGAGTCCCGATTTACGAGGATTCGTCCGACCACATCGTGGGCATCCTCTACACCAAGGACCTGCACGGCGTGATCTTCGATCGCCTGCGGCGCGGCGTGCCCTTTGACGATCCCTTCGATTTGCGGTCCATCCTGCACGAGCCGATGATCGTGCCCGAAACCATGCCGCTCAACCAGATGCTCGACGAAGCCCGCCGGAAGCACTCCCAAATGGCGCTGGTGGTCGATGAGTTCGGCACGTTCGCCGGTTTGGTAACCATCGAGGATGTGCCGGAGCAAATCGTGGGAGAAATCCAGGACGAGTACGACCGCGAAGAGAAGGCCATCCAGAAAGTTAGCGACGACGTATCAGTCATGGACGCCTCGCTCGGACTGCGCGAGATGGCCGACGACCACGGAATTGTACTGCCACGGGGCGCGGGATACGAAACGCTGGCGGGATTTGTCCTCGCCCGCCTGGGATCGATCCCGCAGGGTGGCGAGACCTTCGTGTTCGAAGGCCACCGCTATACGGTGGTCGAAATGGACGGCCGTCGCGTGGCCAAGGTTCGCGTCGAGAAACTTCGGCCGGAGGTCGAAAGCTAAGCGTAAACGATAAAGGGTGAACGACGAACGATAAATGATGAACAAAACCCCACAGCTCGTAGTTTATCATTCATCCTTCGCCGTTCGTACGTCAAGAGCCACAGCCACTGGTGTGCCGCGGCCCACATCCAGAACTTCTGCCGCCGAACCCCGATTGATGCCGATCTCGACGAACCCCGAGCTTCCGAGGATGGCAAAGGTTTCCTGCGGTTTGCCCTCCGAGCCGCCCTCCGAGCCGCCCTCCGAGAATGATCGGCACAATCGGGTGATCTCGCGTCCGCCGATGATGATGCGGAAGGGCGGCGGGACCGCGGAAAAAAGTTCCGGAACGTCTTCGGGCGTGATGTTGGTGATGATGTCGCCGAACTTGTCGACTTTGAGGACGGAGCCCTCGACCCTTAGCTGATCTTCGTTCCGCAATCGGCGGGGCTTCGGCAGTGCGAGCCTGACGTAGTCGGTGACAACCTTGCCGAACTTGTCGGGATCGACTCCTTTGCTCAGCCACGCCGCAATGGGCGCGAAGATGTCGCGGCCGTGGAAGGTATTGCTGACGGGCCGCAGGAAATAGTGTTCTCGGGTGATGTGGCGCACCTGAGCGTCAGGCTCGCGCTCGTAAATCATCGACAGCACGCCGTTGTCGGGAGCGACGAATTGGGCGCTCGGGGCGGTCACGAGGATCGGGCGCCGCGCGCTGCCCACCCCGGGATCGACGACAACGAGGTGAATGGTACCCAACGGGAAGAAGCGGTAACTTTGGGCCAGGGTGAAGGCGCCGTCAAGAATGTCGTAGGAATCGACCTCATGGCTGATGTCAACCAGTTCGGCCTCGGGGTTGATCCTCAGGATGACGCCCTTCATCACGCCCACAAAGTGGTCGGCCAAGCCGAAGTCGGTGGTCAGGGTCCGTAAGCGTAGACGAGCACTTAACGTCGGTCAGCAGCATCTCGTACCATTCTGGCATTAAAATGTCCAACGGTTTTTGGTTCGTGAGGAAGAGCCATCATGCAGTAAGATGGCAACGGAGGAACCATACGTACGAGCGTTGTCCGGGGGCGACATGAAAAAATCGATCGGCGACAACATGATTCCCAAGGGCTGGACCTTCGAGCGGGGACTCGAGTTGGTCAAGAAGGCCGGCTTTGACGGCATCGAGCTCTGGCTGGGCGACGTGCCGTGGTTCCAGATGTCGACCACGGACGCCGAGGTGCAGGAACTGCGCCGCAAGGTCGAAAGCGCCGGGCTCGTGGTCTCCAACGTGTCGACCGGCCTGCACTGGCAATCTCCCATTTCGGCGCGCGACCCCAAGGTGCGCGAGCAGGGGATTCGCATTGTCGAGCGGCAGATCGAGACGGCCCAGCTTCTCGGTACGGACGCGATTCTTCTGGTGGCGGGCCTCGTCACCGAGGAAGTCCCTTACAACGAAGTTTACCTGCGCTGTGTGGACGGCCTCAAACAGCTTGCTCCCAAGGCCGAAAGGGCGCACGTCAAGATCGGTTGCGAGAACTGCAACTCCGAGCAGCGCTTTCTGCTCAGCCCGCGGGAGTTCGGGGTCTTTCTCGATGACGTGGGCAGCCCGCACGTGGGGCTTCACCTTGACGTCGGCAACATCCACGACACCGGATACGCCGAGCAATGGATTGAGACGCACGGCCCGCGCATCACGCGCATCCACTTGAAGGACGTTAATAGGCACCGGGGCCGCTGCGGAGAGCAGAGCGTCTACACGAGCTTGTTTCTCGGCGACAACAACTGGCCGGCGATTCGCGCGGCGCTCACCAAAGTTGGCTACGACGGCTGGCTGGTGGCGGAAATGGAGCTGCGCTATCGCTACGCGCTCGACCAGCAGTTCTACGATACATCGGTGGCGATGGACCGGCTGATTTCTGGAAGGCTGTGAAGAGCGGGGGTTGGGGGATCGGGGATCAGGATTCAAGAAAGGCGACTCGATGCTGGTTTCTCGACGAGCATTCTTGGGCGCGCGTCCCACTGGAGATCGGGTGGGAACTCCATTGCGTGCCGGCCTAGCCCTCCAAGCCAAGGTCAATTCGCTTTGTCATCGACCGTGGCTAGTCTGAATCCTAAATCCTGAATCCTGAATCCTCCCGCATTATATCGGTCTACTTCACCAGCTGGACGTGGCCGAAGCGCGCAAAGTCGTAGCCGGGGTCGAGCTCGAGCACGCGCAGCCAGGCCCGCACCGCATCGCTGGTCTCTCCGAGTTCGACGAAACTGAACCCCAGGGCGTGGTGCACGAAGGCGTCCTGGGCGCGGTAGCCCAAAGCCTCGTCGTAGGCGGCGCGAACGCCCGCCCAATTCTTGAAGCGCACGCACTGGAAGCCCCGCTCGCAGGCTGCCGCCCACTTTTCGAGCTCCGGAGTCGCCTTCACCGGGATGGCGAGCTCGCTCTCCAAGGCGACGAGCTTGCGGGCGCACTCGAGCAGGTTGTCGCGAGCGGGCGAGCCGTCGAAGATGGCAGCGGACTGCGCCAGCGCTCGCAACGCCCGATTCAGGTCGTGGGCCGTCGGCTCGGCTGAGTAGAGCAGCTTCAGTCCGGCGCGGTAGTGCTCGCGGCTTTCGAGCAGAGACTCCGTCTTGATCAGAAATTCTTCGGCCTTCGAGTGTTGAGGCTCGGCCTCGAGCGCCCGCCTGTAACACGCCGCCGCCTTCTCGAGCTGGCCCATCGTGCCGTAGGCATTGCCGAGCAGGTAGTGCGCGGTCGCGTCGCCGGGATCGGTCTTGACGGCCCGCATCAGGGCTTCCAAGGCGAGGTCCGGCTGCGAGGTCTCAAGATAACAGAGTCCCAACCGGCACCACGCTTCGGCATTCTCAGAGTCTCCCCCCAGGATGTCGCTCAGGATTTCGATAGCGGCGGGGAAGTCGGC
Organism: Acidobacteriota bacterium; assembly: GCA_003224635.1. Classification (GTDB taxonomy): domain Bacteria; phylum Acidobacteriota; class Terriglobia; order UBA7540; family UBA7540; genus QHZK01. Next base: position 8,815 of record QHZK01000173.1, read on the forward strand.
GCGGTTCAGAGCGTCCACGGCGCGCGCGAATTTTTCTTTCAGGTCCTGATTGACCACACCGTCTCTTCCAGAGCTCGAGATTCGGGACTCGGGGTTGGGGAAAAATTGGCGCGAACTGCAAGGTCGATCTTGGCGTCGAGGCTCTTCGAATCCCGGGCGCCCGACCCCGAACTTGGATCCCCGCTCTGCCGTCACGCCGTATTCGCCCGCGCGAGCAGGGCGCGAAAACCGCTGACGTCGAGCGGTGCGACGCCGGCCGTCGAGAGATTTTCCTCCACGTGTTCCGGCCGGCTCATGCCGACCAGCGCGCAGGTGATGCCGGGCGTTGAGCGCACGAATTGGAGGGCCCGTTGCGCGTCCGTCTCGAAGCCCGGGAACCATTGGGCAAGCTCGGCGGGCATGCCCCGCGAAAGCTGGCCCTGCAGCAGGCTCGCGCTCGCGAACACCATCAGCCGGTGGGCCTGGGCCGCGCGCAGCAAGGGAACTCGCTTGTCGTGCAGGGACTGCGTGCTCGCGGTCAAGGCCTCCCTCATCGCCAGATTAAAGGGAAGCTGGACGGCCCGGAAGTGGTGGTCCTTGCCCCCTACCTCTTCCGCGATGCGCAGGACTTCCGAGAGCGAAATGGCCTCGCCCGCATCCGGCCCCACGCGGTAGGCGTTCCAAGTGGCCGTGCCGTACAGGCGGATTTTACCGTCGGCCACGGCCTTCTCGAGCTGGGCAAGGGCCGCTTTCAGTCGCCGGTAGAAGTCCTGGCGCGACACCTGGCTGAGTTGTGTTTCGGGATTGTGAACGTAATAGAGGTCGATGGTTTCGACGCCCAGATTCCTGCGGCTCACGTCGATTTGATTCTCCAGGTACGCCGGCGACATGACGTGGCAGCCCGCCGCAACTTCATCCGGCCTCACGATGCCCGGCTCCACAAAGTTTTTCTGGAAGTACTCCGAGGGGTCGTCGGGTTCCTGGCCGTCAAAGGTCAGAAAGCCGCCTTTGGTGGCCAGGAAGACCTCGTCGCGCTGGACGCTGCCGGCGCAGACCGCGGCCGCGAGCGCCTCCCCGATGGCGCGTTCGCTGCGTTGGTGCCGGTAGTTGACTGCAGAGTCGAGAACGTTGGTCCCGAGTTCGATCGCGCGCGTGATGGCCTCTCGATAGCGCGCGTCTTGGACTGCCGTGGGGTCGCCCAGGTACGTCCCGAGACCGATTGACGAGAGCCACAGGCCGTGCGCCTCGCGAAAATGCCGGGGAAATCGGGCGAAACGGTCGCGAAATCGAGCCGTGCCGTCGGGCGTGGCGCAGCCTGGGATAAGCGTTCGACCAGAGCTCATAGGAATTCGGTCAGCGAAGCCTTAAGTATGAAGGATGGGCTACGAACTGTGAAGCACAAAATTCGGAGCGCGCTTCAATCACGACGCCTGGCCGGCCCTGACCAGGAAGATGGGAATCTCGGACTCGTGGCGCACCTTCTCGATGGTCTCGCCATAGAGCAGGTCGCGCAGCAGGCGGTGGCCGTGAGTGGTCATGGCGATCAAGTCGCAGTTCTTGGCGCGGGCGGCCTTCAGGATCTCCTCGGAGGGCTTACCCAAAGCGTGAAGCGCCTCCACCTCGAACCCCTCCCGCTCGATCTCCGCGCGCACTCTCTCCAGGTACTCGCGGTCCTCTTGCATTTCTCTCGAGTCCGACAGGTTGAGATCGCTTTGCCACTGCGCCGCCCAGCCCGTGGAGACGTGGATCAGGAGGACGCCCGCCCGCGTAAGGCGCGCCAGCTCCTTCACGCGCGGCAGCAGAGCGGCGTCCGCGTTGCTGTGGTCGAGAGCGACGAGGATCTTCTTGAACATGGCGTGGGCCCATGTCATTCTGAGCGCAGCGAAGAATCTCGGCATTTGCGGAATTAAGCAAATGCAGAGATTCTTCCTTCACTTCGTTCAGGACCGCCTTCGGCTCCTCAGAATGACAGGTTCGCGGGCTTCTACATCCAACTCTGTAAGGTCAGTACCACGAGATAAGCGTTCAGGCCCAGGATGATCCCCGCCGTCGTCCAGGCGAGAGCCTTCAACCAGCGCGGGCTGGCGAATTCTCCCATCTTCGCCGGGTCGCTCGTGAACTTCACCAAAGGAAACACCGCGAACGAAAGCTGCAAGCTC
>QHZK01000174.1 GCA_003224635.1 Acidobacteriota bacterium
TAATTATCTCAGCGTGCTTCATCTCGCCGATGGCCTGCTTCTTGATGAATTCGCTCAGCCGGGTGTATCCCCAGTTGTCGCACATCTCGGAGTGAAGGAAGTACTGGCTGATGGCGCCCAGTTCCTCCTTCAGCATTTCGGTCAGTACTTCCATCACCTCCGGCTTGCCCTTCATGTCGCGTCGCCTCCTTGAGTAAAAACGAAAGCGTATCGCATTTTAGCGCAGACTTCTATAGTGCGGACCCATCTTCGCGCAGCCGTGGCCGCAACCAATGGGACGTTCTCTGTGACCTTCGTGCCTCCAAGGCTTCAACACTGAGGTCACGGAGATCCTCCGTGCGCTCCGTGTTGAGGTTTTCATCACCACAGAGTGCACGGAGCTACTGTCTGGTCACGGGGCTGAGACCTGGGCAAAGAAATTGGCCAGCGTGGCCTCGTCCAACTTCCCATCCTTGCGCACACCACTGCAGACGTCAACCGCGAAGGGGCCGACCTCCGTGATGGCTTGTCGCACGTTCTCGGGAGTCAAGCCTCCCGCCAGGAAGACCGGGACCTCCAGCAGCTCGCGTACCCGGCCGCTGATCGCCCAATCGTGCGTGCGTCCGGTGCCGCCGAGTTCCCTGACCGGCGCTGTCAGATTCCCGCTGTCGAGCAATACCGCGTCCACGTGAGGGGCGACCGAAACGGCCCGCTCGATAGCCTCGGGACCCGTCACGTGTACCACCTGGACCAGTGAAATGCCGGGCAGGGCGCGACGCAGGTTCGCATAGCAATCGGGCTCGACCCGGTCGACAATCTGAATCGTCTTGACACCCGTCCGCCTCTGCTGCGCGACGATTTCCGCGCTCTCGCGTTTGCTGGTGAGCAGGAAAGTAGCCACAGGCGGCGGCACCCGGGCCGCGATGGTCGCAATCAAGTCTTCGGGAATGACGCCGGGTCCGCTGGGCATCTCGGAGACGAGCCCCAGGGCCGAGGCGCCGTACCGGATCGCCATCCAGGCTTCGTCGACAGTGCCGATGCAGCAGATCTTAACTCTGGGTCTCTTAGTTGGTATCATTAAGTTGTTGACAGGGCGGGACTTAGGAGTTGGGTTCGTTTTTCCGTCATTTCTAAGTCAAGTTGTTGATTCTAAACAACATATTGGTTTCGTTGCCCCCGAAAATTTCCCCTGATTTCGGGCCTCTTATTGGCCCGGCCGCGGCTGCGACCGCCCCAGCGGCCACGACGCCAGCCCAAAGATCGGCTTTCGAACGCGCGTCGTCATCAACTCTTGTCGTGTTCGATGATTCCACAAAGCCCGCTTTCACTGGGTCGAGGCGATACATACTATCAACGGTATCACACTAAAGATGAGACAAGTGAGACGGATGGGACGCGTGGGACAAATTATTTTTTGGGGAAGCCGTAGCTTGGCAGATTATCCAAAGCGTCGTGCCATGTCATTCTGGGCGCATCCCAATCTCAAGCTACTATCTTGGCTTTGGTTCACCACAAGTGTATGCTCACATCACAAGGCTCGCTGGGAGGCGTTTGTAGAATTGCCCAGTAGGTTCTGGGCGGACTTCATCGCAACGTGGTCTAAGAGCTGTGCCAGGGTCATAGAACCGCCATCGACGGAGAATCGCGGAGGGTTATAGTAATATTGTCAAGACCCTGCTCATGGTCATGGGTAAAGGATGAAGGGCAAAGGCCGAGGGAGCATAGACTGAACCACCCGGTCCGTGGCAGCAACTGGATGGAGGGACAAATGGAAACAAAAGAAGCCATCCTAGCCGCTGGCACTGAGGCGGTCAAGATCTATAGAGAAATCTCTGGTTGTCGCCAGGATAATGAGGTGCCCGAAATGTTCATCTCTTCGCTGATGGCCTATTAAGCTGCATGAGGCGCTCGGCCTGCTTGCAAAGGCCGAGCACCAGTACACACAGATTGCGAAAGATTTGGGCGAGGACTTGGGCCCCGACAGCCGCAACAGGATCCTACAGTTGAGGGCCGACATTGCGCTTTACGACGAGGATCGTCCGAAGCTGGTAATCGAGGTCAAAAAATTCGCCGAGGGCATGAATGTGCAAGAAATCGACACCGATTTGCACAAAGGGTGATCCGGTGCCTCGCCTCAGCAAACTGGTCTATGCCGCCGTCATGGTCTGCGAAACGGAAACCGGTGACGATCTAGCCGTACGCAAGAAGGCGCTGGAACGGATAACCGGCCCTCACTGGCAGTACTCCAATGCTGTCACGTCCCGCGATGGGGCGTGGCGTTGGTGTTTCGCCTGCGGCCGTATTGCTTAATGCGCCTTTATCCTTCAACCTTTACCCTTTGACCTTTTCATTGGCTCTTCACCGTCCATGCCATGTTGCCCATCGTCGAGATTCGGAACGTTGCCCAATACGCCGGCCAGGAGGTCGTGATCCAGGGCTGGCTTTACAACCTGCGCGAGAGCGGCAAGCTGCTGTTTCCGCTCTTCCGCGACGGCACCGGGACCATGCAGGGCGTCATCGTGAAGAGCGCTGTCGCCCCGGAAGTCTTCGAGCAGGCGCGCCACCTGACGCAGGAGTCCTCCGTGCGCGTCACGGGCAAGGTGCGCGCTGACCAGCGCGCGCCCGGCGGCTTCGAGCTTGACGTCTCCGAGCTCGAGGTCCTGCAACGTGTCTCTCCCGAAACCCCCTACCCGATCACGCCCAAGGAGCACGGCATCGAGTTCTTGATGGACCATCGCCACCTCTGGCTGCGCTCCACGCGCCAGCGGGCGATCCTGGGCGTGCGCCACGAAATCATCAAGGCCTGCCGCGACTTCTTCGATGAGCGCGGCTTCACGCTGGTGGATACACCCATCTTTACGCCCGCCGCCTGCGAGGGCACCACGACGCTGTTCGAGGTGAATTACTTCGACGACAAGGCTTACCTCACCCAGTCCGGACAGCTTTACAACGAGGCCGCCGCGGCCGCGGTGGGCAAGACCTACTGCTTCGGGCCGACGTTCCGCGCCGAAAAATCCAAGACCCGCCGCCACCTGACCGAGTTCTGGATGATCGAGCCCGAGGTGGCCTTCGCGCGTCTGGACGACGTTTGCGCGCTGGCCGAGCAATTGGTGGCGTTCGTGGTCGAGCGCGTCCTGGCGCGGCGGCGCGCGGAGCTTGCAACCCTCGAGCGCGACGTGGCCAAACTCGAAGCGTGCACGCTGCCGTTTCCGCGCCTCAGCTACGACGAGGCGGTGAAAGTCCTCCGGGAGAAAGGCTGCCCGATCGAGTGGGGCGGGGACTTCGGCGGCGCCGACGAAACGATTCTCTCTGAGCGCTTCGACCGGCCGGTGCTCGTCACCCGGTATCCAAGTCAGGTGAAGGCCTTTTACATGGCGCCTGACCCGGCGCGTCCCGAAGTGGCGCTCTGCGTGGACGTGCTCGCGCCCGAGGGTTACGGCGAGATCATCGGCGGCGGCGAGCGCCTCGCCGACCTGGACCTGCTGCTCAAGCGGATCGAGGAACAGCACCTTCCGCGCCAGGCCTTCGAGTGGTACCTGGACCTGCGGCGCTACGGCAGCGTCCCTCACGCCGGCTTCGGCATGGGCATCGAGCGCGTCGTCGGCTGGATTTGCGGCCTCGAACACGTCCGCGAGACGATCCCGTTCCCGCGCATGCTGTATCGCCTGACGCCGTGATTTGGAGTGCGGAAGCTTGCTTCCGCTTTCGAGCGAGGATTGCGTGACGCCGGGAGAGGAACATGGGAAACCGCGAAGTCGCCGCTGTGTTTGAAGAAATCGGCGCGATCCTGCGCATCCTTCAGGAGGACCCCAAGTGGCAGTTCAAGGCGGTTGCCTACGACCGCGCCAAGCGCAGCATCGAGAGCTATCCCGAGCGCCTGGAGGACATCGCGCGCGACCCGAACCGCAAACTGACGGAAATCCCCGGCGTCGGCGCAGACCTGGCCGCCAAGATCAAGGAACTCATCGAGACCGGCCAGTCCCAGTATCACCAGGACCTGTTGAAGAAGATTCCGCGCAGCCTGCTCGAGATCATTCAGGTGCAAGGCATCGGACCGCAGAAGGCTCGCCTGTTTTACCGCGAGCTCGGCATCCAGACCCTCGACCAGCTCCGGGCCGCTGCCCAAGCCGGGCGACTGCGGGAACTGGCGGGGATGAGCGAAAAATCGGAGCAGAACATCCTGAAAGCCCTCGAAGTGTTTGAGCGCGCCACGGGACGCTTCCGGCTGGACACGGCGTACGACACGGCCCAGGAGCTTGCGGCCTACATCCGCGAGGTCAAAGGCGTCGAGCGCGTCGAGCCGGCGGGCTCGCTGCGCCGCGGCCGCGAGACGGTGGGTGATCTCGATCTCCTGGTTACCGGCGGCGACCCCGCGCGCGCCGCCGACCACCTCGTCAAGTTCCCCCGCGTCGCTCAAGTGCTCGTCAAGGGCGAAGACAAGGTCAGCGTGAAGCTCGCGAATGACATGCAGGTGGACGTGCGCCTGCTCGATCCCGAATCCTTTGGCGCCGCGCTCCAGTATTTCACCGGGTCCAAGGAACACAACGTCGCCCTGCGCGAGCGCGCCAAGCGCCGCGGCTGGAAGCTCAGCGAGTATGGCCTCTTCGAAGGCGACAAAGTGATCGCCAGCCGGACGGAGGAACAGATTTACAAGCAACTGGGGCTCGCCTGGATCCCGCCCGAAATCCGCGAAAACATGGGCGAGATCGAGCTCGCGGAAAAAGGCGATCTGCCGCACCTGGTCGAACTCGAAGACATCCGGGGCGACCTGCAGATGCACACCACCGCCTCCGACGGCCGCAACTCGGTCGAGGAGATGGCGGACGAGGCCAAAAAACTCGGTTACAAGTACATCCTGATTACCGACCACTCGAAAGCCGTCACCATCGCCAACGGCCTCGACGACCAGCGCGCGCTCGAAAACATCGCGCGCATCAAGGCGGCGCGCAAGAAAGTGAAGGGCATCGAAATCTGGGCGGGGGCGGAAGTGGACATCCTGGGCGACGGTAGTCTGGACTACCCGGACGAGATTCTGAAGCAGTTTGACATCGCGCTCGCCAGTGTCCACTCGCGCATGACGCAGCCCGGCGAGGAGATGACCGAGCGCCTGCTGAAGGCCTTGCGCAATCCTTACGTGCGGATTCTCGGGCACCCCACGGGCCGCTACGTCCTGCGGCGCGACCCCTTCAATTTCGACCACGAGCGCGTCTTCAACGCCGCGAAGAAGGCGGGCGTAGTGCTCGAGGTCAATGCCAACCCCGAGCGGCTCGACTTGTGCGACCGCGACACGAAACTCGCTCGCGACAAGGGAATCAAGGTGGTGATCTCGACCGACGCGCATCAACCCAAACACTTCCAGTTCATGCGTTACGGCGTGATGACCGCCCGCCGCGGCTGGATGGAAAAGAAGGACGTGATCAACACCTACCCGCCGGAGAAGCTGCTCGCGTCGCTGAGGCCCGCGCCGACTTAGGACGTCAGTTGCAACGGCGCTGTCCTCAGTGCCCGAAATCGCCCTGTAGTGGTGGCCACGGTGAGCGCCTTTCTGACCCGTGGCCACTTGGCCGTCACAAACAGCCCACGGCCAAGTACAAAGCGAATTGACCGTGCCACAAGCACTGTAGTCATCCGCTTCCCTTGCCGAACACGATGCCCTTCGCTTCGGGGCCGACGGCGATGACGATGGCACCGATCAGAAGCGCGGCTGCGGCAAACATACCCATGGCCCGCGCATAACTCAAATGCTGAGCTACCACCGCCTCGACCGGAGGGCTGATCGAGGCGCACAACACCCCTAACTGGTAGGCAAAGCCGGGAAAGACCCCCCGGAGCTCGCTCGGCGAGAGCTCATTGATGTGCGCGGGGATCACGCCCCAGGCCCCTTGCACCATGAACTGCATGAGGAATGCCCCCGCCGCGATCAGCGGCGTCGAAGGCGCAAAGATCCAGGCGGGAATCAGGACCAAAGCCAGCAGGACTGCGGTCACCATAGCGTGGCGCCGTCCGCGGCGGTCAGAGAGGAGGCCGAAAGCGAGACCCCCGAAGATGGCGCCCACCATGGATACGGCAGTGATCGTCGCGGTCGTGTGCGGGCCGAAATGGCGCTGCTGCTCTAGAAAGGTCGGATACATGTCCTGGGTGCCGTGCGAGATGAAGTTCATCATCGCCATCAAGAGCACGAGATACAGAAACAGCCTCGTGTTTCCGAGCATCGCGCGCCCATAGCCGCTCCAGTCGGTGCGCGACTGGCGCCACGCTTCCGGCTCCTCGACTTTGGCGCGGATGAAAAGCGTGAGCAGCGCCGGCAGGCCGCCGATGAAGAACAACGGCCGCCAGCCCCAACGCGGGAATACGGCGTAATAGACCACCGCCGCCAGCAAGTTTCCCAGCGCGTACCCCTCCTGCAACAAGCCTGACAGAACGCCGCGCCACTTCGGGGACACAGATTCCATCGCCAGCGAT
>QHZK01000175.1 GCA_003224635.1 Acidobacteriota bacterium
GCCCGTGTAGCGGATCGCGGGATGCATGTTGCTGCCGGAGACGTTGTAGCCGAGCGCGACGTCGCCCGACTGGTCCATGGCAATCGAACCCATCCAGCGATAGTTCCCGTCGCTGGGCGCGAAGGTCCCCTGCTGATACACAGTGGGCGTGCCGCCCGGACTTCGGATTTCATACCAGCGCAGGCCCACGACGCTGCCCGCGGTAACGGAATGGTTTACGACGAGCGACTCGCGGCTGCCCAAGTTGCGATAGGCCAGGCGATACATCAAACGGTCGCCGAGCGAGTCAAGCTGCTGAGTGGTTCCGCCCTGGGGGATGCAAACCCCGCCGTTGCAACCTTCATTGAATGCCGCCACGGGCATGTTGGTCGGGCCGGTGAGGGTGGAATTGCCCGGCGTGGTCCAGTCCACGTGGAACTTCCAGAGGTTCAGCGAATTTGAGTCAAGGCTCACGTAGTAGTTGGGCGAGCCTGCCGGCGGCGGCGTCGATCCATCGAGGTCGGACGGCAACAAGCTGTAATAAAAGTTGGTCAGTTGGACGCACTGCATAGTGGCTGTCCTGCCCGCGAGCATGGCCGCGCGGTTGAGGGCGCAGGCCTGGGGACCCGCAAAGCTGAAGCTTCCGCCCGTCAGCTTGTGGAACATGTTGGCCGACAGGTAGTAGCCGTCCGGCCATACGCTGAGCTTGGTGTAATCGTTCAGGTCATTGAAGCTGAACGCGTAACGGTAGTAGCTGCCCGTGGCATCGGAGGTGGTCGACACGGCGACGCACGAATAAAAGGGAGGTCCGAATGACACGTTGCCGAGCTGGGTCATCACCCACCGGTTGGCCGCCTTGTCGTACTGCGCGATCGGGTCTCCGTCGTTGGTGTCCTGACAGGGGCCCCCAAAGCCGCTCCAAAGCGTGTTCCCGGCCACGGGACCGTACACCAAGGCGCCAGTCGCCTTATCGTAAACGGCGAATTCCGAGTTCACCCACTCGACGTACTGGGTAGCCCCCACGGCGCCGTTGCTGTCGGGTGGCGCAGAGCCGTTCGCTCCTACACCGCCAAAGGCTGACGCCGGTGTCGCGGAAACCAGCGGACCCGCCGAAGACTGCACGACTGGGTCTATCTGGCCTTGCCTGGCCTTGTGCATCCGATGGCGCAAGGGTATCATCCGGGGCTCGCCCCCGTCTTGAACCGCCGAGGCTGACATCTCCCCCAACGGAGCCGATTGATCGTGGTTCACGTCATTGACGACTGTGGCTCCGTTTTGGGCCAATAACACGCGGCCCTGCAAAACCATCAAGCAGGATGCAACAAAAATCCCCAAAACAACTGATAGCACGGACTTGCGGAACATTAACCCCTCCCCGCCGGACGACCTTGGTCCCTATTTACCGCCCGGAGATTACATGATTAGGCAATTCACAATATGGAACAATAGCCCATCGGTGCCGGTGGAATGGCACAAAGGTGCTGGTTCTGGCACAACCCGGCGCCAGTTTTCGGGTCTTTCACAGATCACATTTGGAGGGAATCAGGCGCAAGAATCCCCGCAACGAAAGGGCAAGACGAAGGGTGAGCCAGAGGCAGGTAGGTCTCTAAGTAGGTGCAACTAAATCGGATAGACTGGCGGAGAGGGTGGGATTCGAACCCACGTTGCGATTTCTCGCAAACACGCTTTCCAAGCGTGCTCCTTCAGCCACTCGGACACCTCTCCGCACTGCAAGCAAGCAAGTGGATGACAGACATCAGTATAGCAGAGGCAGAGTTTGTGGGGCAGGAGGTCAATTCTGTCCTTGCGCGACCTCCGAGCCGGGAATTGGCAATTAGTCGAAAAGTCGACAGTTGAAAAGTCAAAGAGCCAGAAGCGCCGCCGTTCTTACTTTTTGACTTTCGACTGTCGACTGTGGACTTTATGCAGATCACTTGAATCTGTGGCGAAACCTCACTTCCAGCCCGAGCACGCCGTTCTGGTCGCGCTCGCCGAAAAGCGCCATCTTGTCCGTGAAGTCGTACTCCAACTGGATCACGCGCTGGACGATGCCCGAAGTGTTGGTCGAGTAGGTGATCGTGAAGTCGCGCGCCACCCGCTCTTGAAAGGTGACGCGCGGGCCTGCCCCGACGCCGGGACCGTAAATATTGGGGTCAATCTTGATCTGACTGATGCCGAAGAGCCTACGCAATCGGCCGGATACCTGGCTTGAAAGCGCTTGTTGAAGCAACAGGCTGGCTCCCAGGGTGCTCGCGGCCTGATTGGAAGAGCCTGAGGCGGTCATCGCTTGTTGTTCGCGGGAGGAGCCGCCCACCAGCAGCGCGAGAATATCCGAAGTGGGCAGAGGCGGGTCGGAGCGATACGCGGGCTTCAGGCGATCGAGGGGCCCGGTGACGTCGAGCGTCAAGTCGTACTGTTGGATGCGCGTCTGCGCCTCGAGGTCGACGAACACCTGGGTGCGGAAGGGATTGGTCAGGGAGATGTCGCCTCGCGTTATCCTGTACGTATCCCGCAAAGTCTTCGCCTCGCCGCTCTCGATGTGCACATCCCCGAATCCAACCGGGTTTGCCAGGGTCCCCTGAACCTTCATGTCAACCGTGGCGACCAAGGTCAGGTCCTTGGATGGCGATTCAAACCGGACCTCCGGGTTGGAAGCCACCTCGACGTCCAACCGTATCTTCGAGGCGACCGGCGAGGCGATGCCCGAAGTCTGCTCGAGGGCTCGCGTGCCCACTTCCCCAATCCACGCCATCCAGTTGAAATCCTCACTGGCGAACATCTGGCGGATGCTCAACTCGCCGGTGAGCTGCCCCCCATCCGCCGTCCCTGCCAAGTGCAGGTTCCCGGTCAACGAAGACGTGATCTGAGTGGGAAACTCGATGCGCGCCTGATTGAAACGGACCTGAAGGTCAAACTTGGGAGTTCCGAATAGAGTCCCGGTTCCAGTCACGTCGATCGAGCTTCCGGCGCTCGCCCCTCGCAGAGAACGCACGGTGAAACGGTCGCCCTCTATTTGGATGTCGCCGTTCAGGCCCGCCAAGCGAAATGGGAGATCGCCGTAGGCTACACCCAGATCGCGGATGGTCACCGCTCCGTTGAGTGAGGGTTGGGTGGGGCTGCCGCCCGCAACGAGCTTCACATCAAAAGTTCCCACGGACTCGATTCCGGCGCTCAGAAATTTGAGAAGCTTGGCGTCCCCATGCCCCTCGAGCGTGAAGGATATAGTCGCCGGCCCCGCGAAATGGACCGAACCCTCGATCCCCAATTCTGTAGAAGGGCCGCGCAGCTCAAAATGGCTGACTGTCAACACACGCTTTCGATAAGCCAGCTCAACGGGCCGGTCGTTTTGCCACGCGAGATCGGCAAGGCCCACTTCGAGTTTGTCGGCCCTGCTTCGCACTTCAAGCTGGCCGGGACCCCTGAGCGCTCCGCTGCAACTGAGAGACCCAGTGGACGTGATGGCAACCTTCAACCTGCTGCCCCGAAGCAGGTCCACCCAGGGATCGGCCCGGAAATTGGTGTATTGCGCCGTAAGCTGGACGGGCCAATCTTCCTCGGTCTGCGCTTGACCCGTGACGCGAAGAAGTCCTCCGGGACCCTGAACGTTCGCCTCGAACTGCATCCGCTGTCTTTCCCAACCGACTTGGCCCTGAAAGTCACCGACGGGAGTTCCGCTCAAACGGAAGTCATGAATGACGAAGCTGGATTGAAGTTGCGGATTTTGAAGCGTCCCGTGGCCACGCAGATCGAAGTTCAAACGGCCCTCGAGAACATTCGCCCCTGGCGCGCGGGAAGCCTGAGGCAGATGAGCGGCCAAGGTTCTGATCTCGGCGAGGGAGAAATCGGTACCGTGAAGCTCGGCGGAAAGCTCGCGCCGCGATGGATCGACAGAAGCTCGCCCCGTTACTTCGCCCGCCCCTTTACGCAGTTGGATAGCCTCAAGCGACCACAGCGCGCCTGCCACGCGAACATTGGCCGAGAGGGAGTCAAACGGCTCCTGGTAGACGACACCCCGTTCAATCTTCAGGGTACCGGCGCCGCCCAGATCGGACCGCGTGCCCTGGAGCTCGATCCGGCCCGTCACTTGACCCGTTACGGGAGCGTGGACGTTTAGAGCGTCTCGCAGTCCTTCGAGGGAAGCATGCTCTGCCTGCGCTGCGACATGGAGCTCGGAACGAGGCGTAAACTTCCAGCCCTCAAGACCCGCTGAGATATCAAAAGTCAAGGCGTTCGCGCCCGCGAGCAATTTGCCGTCTGAAACCCGGAGCTGGTTCGGAGCGGCGATGACGTCTCCCTCGAAGTCCGTCCAAGACCACCCACGATATTCGAACGGCCCCAGTTTCAAGCGCCCTCTGATCTCGGGGCGGCGGAGGGCACCCAGGACCGATCCCGCAAATGTCGCCGATGACCTTAAAAGCACGGGCAGGGGCTGGGACGCCTCAAGCATCGTTTCAATCGGGGAGCGGTCCTCTTCAAAATCCGAGGTTGCAAACTGCACGTTGAGATTGGACTGCGCCTCCGCCAGCGTGCCCTGAGCCTTCAAGGAAGAATGGGGGAGGTGGAACTCGGCGTCCTCCAGACTGATGGATGGCGCCGGCGCAATGGTCGCGGTCCCGCGCGCGAACCCGGACAGAGGATATGAACCGGGAGGGTCCTTCGTCGGACCGAACGTCAAGTCGAACTTGGAAGTGAAGTCACTGAGCTTGCCGCGCCACGCTGCGTCCACGACGCCGTCAAGGCTGGCCGCCACCGGAAGGAGCGCCAGCACTGCTTGTCCGCTCGAGACCGATTGCAGGGACTTGGCCAAGTCCAGCTCGCGCAACTGTGTGTGCAGGGCGAACTTTGGCGCAAGACCTTCGAGCAAGACTTCGGCTCGGCTCTGCGCCGTTCCGCCGAGGAGGGAGACCGTCAGCTTGGGGAGCACGATGCGGCGCCGGTCAAACGAGTAGTCGGCGGACACGTCAATAAGACCGGGCTGGAACGACGGCGACCGAACCGAGGCCCGGTAGGCTTGCACCCGGCCGCGCCCCTCGAATTTGCTGTTGTGGTAGCTAAATTGGCCTTCCCAGTTGAAGTTGCCTCCTTCGAGATCCGGAATCCGCAAGGCGCGCGCCAGCAAAGGAATCTCACCCTTGGCCTGAAGGGAGGCTTCGGCCTCGGGCGCCGGCAGCCGGCGCAAGTTCAACGAGCCATGACCGCTGACGCCGCCCTTTGGCCCGCCAGGGCCGGATAGTCGGAAGTCGAAAGCGGGCAACCGCAACTGGTAACGGGAAAATTCGAGCCGCGAGGCAAAACTGATGGGCGGCAGCGACCACCCCTTCGTCTCGAATTTCGTCTCGGAAAGCGCCACTGCGCCCGAATAGCGGCGCTGGGGATCATAGCGCAGAAGGACGGCCACGTCACTCGCCTTCATTTCGAGAGGCACGTGCTGGTCGTCCCAGAAGAGGCCGCTGCGCGAAATCGTCAGGTTGCCGATGGATAAATTCAGGACGTCGTTCAGAAACTCCTGCTGGGGCCCGGGAACGTTTGTAGAACCGTCGGGATACGTATGGATGTGGACCTCCGCGCCCTCCAAGTCCAGCCGGCGCAAGAGCAGCTTTCGTTCCACCACCGAAACAGGGTTAACTGCGGCGACCACCGTTCGGGCGGTCACAAGAGGCGCCTCGGATGCGGGTTCCGTTCCGTGCAGAACAAGCCCCCGAAGCGTGAGTTGAAAAATAGCCGGATGGATGTCGAGCCGGTCGACCTCGACGCGGGCGCCGGTGAGACTCTCGAGGCTGCTGGTCACGCGACCGAGCAGAAAACGGTGGAACCAGGCCGTGCTCATCACCGCTACCGCAGCCACATATAAGATGACGCCCCCCGCCAGTAGGTAGAGGGTGGCGCGTGTGGGTCTCGACAGCTTAAAACCTTCGCGGACCATGGTCGATTGAGCTTTCTTCTCTCCAGCAGCTTGTTAAAAAGCGTCAACTGGCGCCCGACAGGAGGGCGCGGTTTTAGCCGCGCCGAAAGGAGACATGAAGAAACAAGAAATCTTGTTCCCTTCTCCTCGGCGGGGCTGAAGCCCCGCCCTCCCAATCAATAGAGCTTGACCTTGTGGGTCGATCTCAATTCCTTTAACCACGCGGACAATCGATCATCGATTTTCTTCTGCACCAGGATTTCCCGAATCTGGCCTTCTACCTCCCGCAGCGCAGGAGGCGCGCCTTTCCCGCGCCTGGCATACTCGGGCAGGAACGTTTCTCGATAGTAGGCCTCGATTTCTTCTCGATCCGGCGAAGCGCTCGGCCGCAGGCGCTGGTTGATCATCTCGAGCGTGCGCTCCTGCTTCTCGAGCGCCTCAAGGAGCTGTTTCTCATCCATACCCAGTGACCGCAGGGCGGAGTCGAATGCTCCCGCGCTCGGGAATTTCTTGCGGACGCCAGCTAGTCTCTGGGCGGCGATGCCTCGGACGCCGGCCGAATCGAGGCCTTCCGCGCTGGCCTCCTGCGCCAACAGGCTCTGGTCGATCACCCGGTTGAGGACGCGATCGAAAGCTGCCGCGTCAGGCGGAGTCTTCGGCACACGCCCCTCTTCGATAAGCCTTTCGAGCCGATACTCCCGCTCGACGTCGCTCCGAGTAATCGCACCACTGCCTACCGACGCGATCACCCCGTCAAGCGCCTGGGATGGGCCGGATACGGGCCCGATCAACATCCCCGTGAGGAACACGGGACCTGCAGCGACCCGGATCAGAAGCTCTGTCCGACGCTCAAGAAAAACTGAAAGCGCGATAATCGATGAACCTCCACGACGGAATTCGGTTGCGCCTGAATTACACTGCAAGGGCCGCCGGAAACGCACCGGCGAACCTCCGTCAACCCGGAATTCGATTGCACCTGAAATCGCGGAGGATTCAAGCTGTATCCCACATCAAAGCGCAGCGGCCCGATCGGAGTG
>QHZK01000176.1 GCA_003224635.1 Acidobacteriota bacterium
CGATGGTGTAGTCGCCCGGCGGCAAACCCTTGATGGTGAACGTCCCGTCGCTTCCGGTCACAGCGAAGAACGGGTTCTTGGTCACGCCGATGTACGCCCGCATCCACGGATGCTGGTTGCACTTCACGGGGATCATCACTTCCGGGCGCGTAAACTTCTTGTCCAGCGGAGCGGCGCCGGGTGGTTGGGACTCATTCCACTCGCGGTTGTCCTTGGGCATCGGGTGGATGTTGTGCGTGGTCGGGTCGCTCGAAGTAATGTGCAAGCCCTGCCCGACCATGATGCCGAAGACGTGCGGCTTATAGGCGCATCCGTTCTGGTCCAGCGTGATCGCGTCCGTCGGAGCCGGGAACGTGTACTTATCAGCGCCTTCTTTGACGTAGACGAAGACGTTGGGCAGCGTCCCGTTCGCGTTGACCTCCCCATCTTCCACGTGGACCGTCTGCCCTTGGTGCTTCTCGACGCACACCGGGTCCTGGTCCATGTGGATCACCGACAGCTTGGGCTTATTGCCCTGGAAGCCGACCTTGCCTGTGATCTCGCCCACCGTGGACTGGTCGATCGGGGTGGCCTGTTCAGCGGTAGTCGCGGGCTGTTCGGTGGTCTCGGTCTCTTTCTTGCCGCAGCCGGCAAGAAAGAAGGCCGCGATGATGGTGAATGTCCAGAACATTTTATGCTTGGTCATATTTTTGAAACCTTTCCGTCAAATTTTTTCCCAGAAGTCAGGAGTCAGGAGTTCAGAAGCCAGAATGAAAAGAACCAGATGGATTGAGCTGATTTCGATTCTGACTTCTGACTCCTGGCTTCTGACTCCTGACTTCTGATTTTGCGGCCGGGTTCAAACTGCCGCCGCTCATCTGAATCAGGCGCTGCTGCTCCGCGGGGGTCAACTCGAACAGATACCTCATCAGCAAATTCGCGTGGTCGCCTTCGTAGCCGTGGAAGACCGGCGGTGTAGGCCCGTTAAAGACCCAGTGGCCTTCAGCCTGCTTAAACAAACCCGAGGGCATGGCGGTGCCCGGATCGATCATCGCCGGGTCCAGAATCCAGTGCGTCACCCAATCCGGCTTCAACCGGTCCGGCGCCAGCAGGAAGTTCGGCGCCGAGGCAAACCTGTCGTGCGCGGCGACGCCGATGGCATGGCACTTCAAGCACGGCGCTCCCTTGCTGGTAAACAGCGCGCGCGCCATGGCTGTTTCCTGGGTCGTGAGGGGCTCGAGTTTCGGCGGTATATACGGCATCGGCTGCGTCGAGAGCGCCTGGAAGAACCTGACCAATTTCTGAATCTCGATGGGCGAGAAATAGAAAGTCGGCATTCGGACCTTGAGATACCCGCGCACGCCGTCCCGGTCGGCATCCTTTTCGCTCAGGGCGGGGTTCGCCAGGAACCGCGCCAGCCATTCCGGGCTGACGCGCGCGCCTTCCGTTACCAACCGAGGGGGCAACTGACCCTTGCCGTCGGGAGTCTGGTACTGCGGCAGCGTCACCAACACCGAGTCCTGGTCGAGCGTGAACTGGTGGCACCCCATGCAATTGTACTTCTTAACGATCCACCACCCTTCCTGGACGTCCCGCTTCTGACCTTCCGGAAGGTAAAAGTATCGCGGCGGATACTGAGAGCTGACGCTCCCCATCAGGAACGTGGTCAGCTCGGAGACCTGCTGGCGCGACTCGGGCGAGAGGTCCTTCGGCGACCACTTCCCGCTAATGTCGCCGTTCTGCGGCTCAAAGAAGTCAGGCATCTTGAGCTCTTCGCCTTCAGCCTTCACCATGCCGTCGTCGTAGATTTCCGGCCGCGCGAGCTTGTGCTCGAAAAACCCCTTGTGGTCCCACCAGCCCTCGTCTTTGGCCTGCCGGATGTACAGGGCGAAGTCGAGCTGCTCGAGGGGCTTCGAGCCCTCGACGGTGAGCTCGGTGCCGATCCTCCCCTCGTCTTCCATACCCCGGATTTCGTGGCAGCCCGCGCAGCCATAGCGCCGGACGATGGCCTCGCCCTGAGCCCGCAACTTGGGATCGTTCAGGTACGGAGCGGCAGGGTAAGAGGAGGCGTCCTTCTTCTTCAGCGTCATCAGGTAGCTGCCAATGTCGCGCGATTCCTCCCAGGAGAGGCGCAGGTTGGGCATCGGCGTCATCTGCTCGACCGCGAGCTCCTGGCCGTCGTTCGGGCACTTCGAGTGGTCGATGTCGAAGACGTAGGGCAGGTTGTGCTTCTTGTAGTCGTCCGGCGTCAAGTCGCGCTTCTCAACCGGACAATACGGCGCCGAGCGCTCGCGCGGGTTGTGTATCCAGCGCACCAGGTAGTCGTAGTTCACCTTCTCGCCCATGCGGCTCAGGTTCGCTCCGAACAACCCGCCCACCGCGTTCGCGCCTTCGCCGACCGCGTGACATCCCATGCAGCCGCGCGACTCAAAGCTCTCCTTGCCCTTGACAGGGTCTCCGGCCGGTTGCGAGGGGGCTTTGACGTCGAGCCCGCTCTGCCAGATAAACGCGGAGACGGCTGGCAGCTCGTCCTCGTCCAGACGGAAGCGCGGCATGCGCGTGGCGGGTCGGAAGGCGTGCGGGTTCTTCAGCCACACCGGAACCCACTCCGGCCGGAGTTTCGCCCGCACTTCCTTGAGGTCCGGCCCCACCTTTTTCCTATCCATCAGCAGGAACTTGATGCGCGTCTTAAGCTGGTCCGTCTGCAAATCAATCTTGCTGACCTCGAGGCAAAGGTCGTTCGCCTGGGCGTAAAACTTGCGCGCGGCCTCGTTGTCAGGCGCGTTGTCCCCAGCTTGGTTGGCCTTCGCCACGTCCCCCAGGTCCTGAACGCGCTGCTGCGCCATTTGCTGGAGGGACTGCTGGGCCGAGACCAGCTCTTCGGGCTCGGAGTCGTAATGCTGGAAGCGGTGGCAACCGACGCACCCGCGCCACTGGAACAGGTCTTTGCCGGCGGTGAGCACCGGGGCGCGGTCCACCATCATGTCATTCGCGTGGCACTGCTGGCAACCACCTTCCATGTACACTCCGGCCGAAGCCGCTTTAGGATCGGCCCGGTGGTAGAGCGGCGCCAGCCAGTGCTCGTACTCGCCGTGGGCCTGTTCCACGCTGTCGAGCTGCATGCCGTTGCCGTTGTGGCATGGAGTACAGCCGAACTTGTCCGGATCATGAATCCTGAGCAGCTCGGGGTCGGGGTGGCTCACAAATGCGCGCTCACCGCCCATGTCCTTGGCCGTGATCTGAATCGGCTCGCGGATACCGAGATGGCAGGACTCGCAGCGGTCCACCACGCCAGCGTCAGGAATGTTGATCTGCTTGATGGCCACGTCCATGGTCCGAGTCTTGTCCATCAGTCCCTGGATCTGCTCCGACGTGAGGCCGTTCAAGTGCTGCTGAAAGTAGGAATCCTGCTTGACCCGAAGCTCGGAAACGGGACGAAGAACCTCGCCCTTCTGCACCAGCAGCTCGCCTTTCTTCGCCTGCAGCGCCTTGAATTCGCCTTCCAGATAGTCGTAGCTGACGCTCTCTGCCTTGCTCCTGCCGCTGTCCAGTGAAACTGCCTCATACTGGAACGGACCTTTTTTGAAGTCGTCGAGGTCGGATTGCCACGACTTTTTTGAGCCTCCCGAGCTGTGCTCCACCCGCCAGATCATGTCCGTGACGTGGGCGTGCGCATCCGTATACTTGAGGGTGATGACCGCCAGGCGCTCATCGACCAGGGCCGCCTGCTCGTCGAGCTGCTGGAGCTGAGGTTGGACGGATTTCTGCAGGCCGTCGAGCTGCCGCTGAAGCGCCTGATACTCCGGCGAGGCCTTGATGGCCTTCTCGGCCGCCTCCTGCTTGGGCTTCTGCTTCCTAAGAAACACCGTATACCTGCGGACAAAGTCCGTCTGGTAATTCTTCCACGGCCTCAGGCCAAAAAACTCGTCATACAGCGCCCAGCCGAGCGCGGCGACCAGAAGGAGCGCGCTGATGAGAAGAAGCCGGGAAAGTGATTGCGACGTCACCGGATCGTGGTCCGGCGCGTCAGGAGGCATATTCCCTTTGGGAGAAGCGCCTTCAGCCATCAGTCCTCAGCGGCCGGCATTGGAGGTTCGCGCACAACTGCGCGGCCCTTCCTCGATAACGCAAGGTTTTCAGGGAAGCAAACTCTTCGCTGCTCAAATGTTGAACCACGGGGTAATCCAAACGTACTTGATGTTGAACAGCAGACGGATGAGGATCTTGATCGGCAGCGCGATCATCGAAATGAGAAAGAACTGCAGGGTCAGATACTGGATCAGGCTCATCCGCTGATAAATCTTCGCGTTCAGTCCCTTCCGGGTGACGAGCTTGTGCAGCGCCGCGCCCGCCCCCAGGAAGTAGAGTCCCACCGCGATGGCGCCAAAAATGGACTTGCCCGCCATGGACGTGATGTGAAACAGATCGGGCAAGTCCCGGTTGACGGCGTAAGGCTGATAGGTGGGGTCCCACGTCTTGCCCAGCGGGAACAGCACCCATCCCGGCCCGCGCAGGAAAGTGCCGATGAACACCATCAGGACCCACAGGACGATGAAGCCAAAGCAGAAGGTGGCGATCGCCCATTTCCTCTGCTTCAGCGTGTAGTAACCGGCCCCCAGCGGGTTGGCGTCGATATAGGGAATCACCATCAGACCCACGATGATCAGGGTCGGGAATACAACGCCGGCGAGCCAGGGGTCGAAGTACACGAGCATTTCCTGCAGGCCGAGGAAGTACCAGGGGGCCTTGGCCGGATTCATGGTCAGGTTGGGGTTGGACAATTCCTCGAGAGGCGCGTTGAGCGTGATCGACCAGACGGTAAGGATGACGGTGACAATCAACGCCGCCAGAAACTCAATCCGCATGAGGTACGGCCACGTGTGGACTTCCTTCAGCCAGCCCGGCTTCCACGGCCAAGTCTTGCGATGGTGGGTCTTGGCCAGTTGCGGGTCCGCCCCGAGCTGGTCGATGAGCCGGTCGTTGGCTCGAGCCTGGCGATATGCCAGCCAGGAGTAGAAGGGGATCAGGAAAGCGATGGCGGCGATCGGAACGTTATCCGGCGCCGACATGATGTCCCAGAGCTGTTTCCAGTCCATAGTGACCCTTCATTTCGAAGCGCGGGGGTCTTGCCTCTCGGCTAGAACTTCCTCTCCGGCTTGATCTCCGACTCGAGCTGCACCGGCGCGGGGCCCGAGATGCCTCCGTCTTTTCTCACCCGCCAGAAGTGCACCACCAGCAGAATCAGCAGAATCGTGGGAATGGCGATGCAGTGCCAGATATAGGCGCGCAGCAGCGCATTCGAATCCACAATCGACCCGCCCAGCAAGGCGAAACGGACGTCGTTGTACGGCGTCATGCCGAGCTGCGGCCCCAGCGGACCCTCGGTGCCCAGCAGGGGAGTGGCCTTCGCCATGCCCGTGCCGACCGTGACCGCCCAGAAGCCCAACTGGTCATCGGGGAGCAGGTAGCCGGTGAACGAGAGGAGCAGCGTGAACACCAGCAACACCACGCCCACGCACCAGTTGAACTCGCGCGGCTTCTTGTACGACCCCGTCAGGAAGACGCGAAACATGTGCAGCCACACGGTAATCACCATCAGGTGCGCGGCCCAGCGGTGCATGTTCCGCAGCAGCTTCCCGAAGGGCACGTCGCTCATCAGGTAAATGATGTCTCGATACGCCTGAACCTTGGTCGGGTGGTAGTAGAACATCAGCAGGATGCCGGTGAAGGTCAGGACGATAAACAGATAGAAGCTGATGCCGCCCATGCCCCACGTGTAGCTATAGCGCACGGCGTCGCGATTGATTTTAGCGGGATGGAGGTGAAAGAAAACGTTGGTGAGTACACTCAAGGCGCGGCTGCGCTCGCTGTCGTCGTGCTTCACCCGGAACATCGACTTGAAGAGCTGGGTCTTCTCCGGTTTCTTGAGGGTTTGGAGGTCTTCCTTCGCCTTCGCGCGAAGGACGTTGAATTCATCGCGGACTTTCGAGGGCACTAGACCCGACTCCCGCTTTTCTGGTCCGACTGTTTCCTTGTCTCCCATCGAACCCCCTCGTCAGATTGACGAGCCATGCTCGGCACGGCCGGAATGGTTTGTTCCTCAGTAATCAACGTAGTGATGAACGTTACCATCCGCTTCAGAGCGGAATGTACGCGCCTGGATCGTTAAACTGGTCCCGGCCCCCCTTGGCGCGGTCCCACATGAAAAGCCGGCTGCTGTCCGCCACGATCTGGCCGGTGGCGTCGAGCTCCACGTGGGCGCGGTCCATGGGGCGCGGCGCCGGGCCTTCAAAATTGATCCCTTCCGGCGTGTAGCCGCTGCCGTGGCACGGACACTTGAACTTGTTCTCGTTGGGCTTCCAGTCCGGCGTACAACCCAGATGGACGCAGCGCGCGTAGATCACGAATAGCCGGTCGGGCTCCTTCACCACCCAGATGCGGTAAGCCTGTTTATACTTCTCGTTCACGCCGAGCGAGAAGTCCGAAGGATAACCGATAGTGTGGACCGTGCTCGGCTCAAAGAGGGCGCGGGGGAAAAAGAACCGCAGAAACATGAAAAAGTTGGCCGCCAGATACCCCCACACAGCGGTCCAGATGAGCCGCCGGCGCAACTTGTTCGGCTCGGGCTTCACCTCTTTGGTGGCAGCTGCCGGAGCGGGCTTCGCCGCAGCGGGCGGCTTCGGGGCCGCCCGAGAGGCTTCACTTGTCGTCCCTGCGCCCGGCGACTTTACCGGCGCGGCGGGACGGGCGTCCTCCGGATTCGCCATCGTTTAGATAACCCCTTCTGAGTCGGAGCTGACCTTACTGTGTGCGGTGAAGTGCGATCACGATAGCTCACTCTAGATCATGGCTCGCAAATCTGTCAAGGCAACCCGCGCTTGATGTGCGTTGCGATTCGACGTCGTTCGCTCGCCACACTGAGGCGGCTTCCGCGTAACCAAAATTACTATCACCAGAAACTGGGCTTGTCAATCAATTCTGCGGCCGGCCCGTGTTGGCGGCACCAGTTGTCATCTTCACTTTGGCCTGCGATTCTTGCTTTCTGTTTCTTCACTCCTATCCTCTTCAAATTCATGCTGAGGGCGGAGACCTTGCTTGATGGTCTTGCGGAAGTCTCCCGAGTCCATTTCCACAGTCTTGCACATCTCGTAGAGCCGCGAGCGCAGCGTGATGCCGAACTGGTTGAGCGACTTTTCCACGTCGGGCACGGCTTCCCCCGAGGGCATGCGCACCTCGGGCCGCTTCGACGCTTCGCCGAAGGGAAGCGTGGTGGTAATCAGAGTGACCTTCTTCTGGTTGTAACGCGAGTTGATGACGTAGCCCAAAGTCTCCTTGACCCAGTCGCTGGGATTCGAGGCGGCCAGCTCGTCGAGCGCCAGGACCTCGACGTCGAGCACAGGCTGGAGGACGCGCAGCTCCGACGTTTGCGAGACGGGGTTGTAACTGTCCTGGATCTCCTTCAGAAGGTCGCGGAAATCGTAGAACAGGCACTCGACGCCTTTGGTCGTGATCAGCTCGCGCAGTACGGCCACCGCCAGGTGCGTCTTGCCGACTCCCGTGGGCCCGACGAACAACAGGCCGAAGTCCGTGGGGTATTCCTCGACAAAGCGCTCGGCCCAGAGCTTGGCCGCCTCCAGGCTGCGGTTGGCTGATCCCTTCTTGTCCTTGCGGATGTCGAAGTTCTCAAACGCGCAGTGCTCGTAGCGGCGCGGGATGCGGGCCTGCACGAGCAGTTGCTCGGCGCGCTCCGTTTCGCGGCACGTGCAGCGGGCCACGCGACGGACGCCGTCGGCCTCGACAGGCTTCCATCCTGTGCCTTGACATTCGGGACAGTCATTCCTGGTCATTGTCAAACCCAAGGCCAGAATTCTAAATCAGGCGGAGCAGCTTGTCGAAAGAATATTGGGCAGAAATCGGCGGCGCAGAGACGGCGGGTTCCCTTATAGGATAAGATACGTTCTCACGCCACATTGCGCCTCCCGCGGGAACGGAAATTGGATTTGAGCATCTACTATAAGTCGGATTGGAGCATCAATATTAGAATAGTGGACGGTGTTTGGCCGATGTAGGGGCGCTGCTTGCTGCGCCCTGGTTAGGCTGCTTGCTCCGCCCTTGTCCCTTGTTAGGAAGGGGGAAATCCGAAGATGCGACACACTCTGCTTTTTGCGGTCTCGGTATGTCTGATTTCGGGGGTGGCGCTGGGCCAAAGCACCCGCACTCCTCCGGTCGTAGAGGCGCATGCCTTGCTCTCGACCGACGCCGCGCACCCGGGCTCGACCCTGAAAGCCGCCGTCGAGGCCCGCATCGCCCCGGGCTATCACATTAACGATCACCACCCGAGCCTCGAATATCTGATCCCGACGGAACTCAAGCTCGAGCCCACCAAGCAGGTCGAGATCGAAAAAGTCGTTTACCCGAAGGGTGAGGCGAAGAAGTTTGCGTTCGCGGACGCACCGCTCTCGGTTTACGAGGGCGCGCTCGTCGTGGGCGCCAAGCTGAAAGTCGCTCCCACGGTTCCTCCCGGAAGTTACGCGCTCAAGGGAAAGCTCACCTATCAGGCCTGCAACGACCACGCCTGTCTGCCGCCCGCGAGCGTGCCCGTGGCGCTCGCCTTGAAGGTCGTGGACAAGAGTGTCCCTCTCAAGCGCGTGAACGCGGATGTCTTTGGCAAAATCGCGCCTTACTGACTCGGGCGCGCCCCCAGCGAATTCCGGTCCCTCGCGGAGCGCGCTCGCGTGGGTGGCCGTCCCCCTGGCGCTGCTCGCGGCGCTGGTGTGGGCGCTGAATCCGCGCCAGCCCAAGCTCGCGCCCGCGCCGCTCGGCCCGCCGCTGCCCGTTTGCGCCCGGCTCCCGCGCGAGTTCACGCCCACGGACATCACCCATCTTGCCGAACCGCCTTTCCCGGCGCTGCCTCGGGAGCGCGAGCTCCGAGCGCTGTTTCACATGAACACGGAACCGTGCCCGTGCGGATGCAAGCTCAGCCTCGCCGCCTGCCGCTTGAACTACCCGAGTTGCAAGACCTCGAAGGAACTGGCCGCCAAGATCGTGGAGTCATCGGGCCATTGAATCATTGAGTCATTGGGTGACGAGATTAAACACTTGACACAAATCATCACGCAAAGACGCCAAGGCGCAAAGAAATTCATCGGTTTTGAATTAGCTCCCCTCTCCCCTTGCGGGAGAGGGGCCGGGGGGGTTGAGGGGTAGTCCCGATCCTTGGGTTAAGTGCATAATCCCGTTGGGTGATGAGGCCATTAAGTGAGGTGAGCGACGGAGTGAGAGTCGGTGTTGTCTCGGACACGCACGGATTCTTCGACCCGTTCCTGAAGGACGTGTTGGCTGGCGTTGACATCATCCTTCACGGCGGCGACGTGGGCAGCGAGGAAGTCCTGGACCAATTGAACCGCATCGCGCCGGTCCACGCAGTTCGAGGCAACGTCGACTCGCCGGACCTCGATCTGCCGCTGTCGCTGAAATTGAGCCTGGAAAGCCTGCAGGTCGAAATGATGCACGTCCTTCCCGTCCCGCAATCCGTGCTGGAGGAATGGTCAGACGCTATGCTGCCCGGCGGGCGAGCGCCGCAGCGGAGCGAGCAGTTTCTCGCAACCTTTGACGAGGAGACCGGCGTGGTGGTTTTCGGTCACAGCCATTTACCCAGCCTCTTAACGCTCGGCGACAGGCTGTTCTTCAATCCGGGCAGCGCCGGAAAGAAACGCTTTGACCTGCCGCGCTGTTGCGGCCTGCTCGAAATCCTACGCGGCCGGGTCCGAACATCCGCTGACGGCTCGCTTCAGCGCCTGCCGGACAGGATTCGCGCGTCGATTGAGCTGCTGGAGAAGTATAATGGCGTGTTGCCGCCCAGGATTGAGATGGACATCGATACGGGAGGCTTGCCATGAGACTGAAGAAAATCAAGCGCGCCTTGCAGATTGCGGTGACCCTTGCCGCAGTCGCGCTGGTCGTGATCGAGAAGCTCGAAAACCAGTGACGAGCAACCGATTGAACCACTGAGGACTTCGCCTTGGCGGGCTCATCAATGGTCCGACGGCTCGAATCTAAATCAATTTCCGAAATTCCTCTTCGCTCAGTGAGGCTTGGCGAAGAATTCGTTTGAGCAACGAAGGGGGGATATCTTTCGAATGAATTGGGATCGTCACGCGAAGTTCCGGCTTGGCGCCATGGAGCAGCCTGGCATGGCTGCCGGTCTGATGGTGAATGTAAAAACCGCCTCGGAGGAGCGCGCGAACCACATCCTTCGCTTTGAGGACGGGAAGTTTTTCCGCCATCTACAGGGATAACCTACGGAACGGTGACGGCGACTTGTTCGAGCGCCGGCTCGATATCTTGGGGGATGGGCTCACCGGCTTTGAGGGCGCTCTCGAGAAAGCATCGGATGGCATCTTCGGCCATTCGGCGTGCTTCCTCTAGATTCTCACCAAACGTGGATATTTCCGGAATGGCCGGAACGACCACACCGAAGCCGCCTTCGGGTAGCGGCTGCAGAATCACCGTGTAGTTGTAACTCTTCATGCGCTCCTGCCGATCCTTTCCCCGCTCCCGCTCGGAACCAGCCGATAGTATAACAGCGCGGCGCTGCTGACGCACGTAGCCCTCACAGTTGCGCTTAATGACTGATTCCGTAGCTCGTCACTTGCCGCCGAACTTGGCGGCGGCCCGGCGAAGCCGCGCGACTACGCGATCGCGGCCGAGCGCGGCCATCACCTCAAATAAGCCTGGCGCCACCGCCTGGCCCGTCAGCGCCACGCGCGCCGCGTTGATGAGCAGCCCCGCCTTCACGCCCCGCTCTTCCGCGAGAGCCCGCAGGCATTTCTCCGTGTCCTGAGGGTCGAAGGGCTCAACACGCGCCAGGCGCTCGGCGAGCGCTTCGAGATACTCGGTTAAAGCAGGGTCCTTCCAAAATTTCTTCACCGCTTCGGGGTCGTAATCGAAATCATCGGTGAAGAACGCGCGGCCGGACGCCGAAAAATCTTTGAAGCCGCGCGCCCGCGACTGAAGCAGGCGCGCGCACGCTTCAAACCGCCGACGCTCGTCCGGAGAGGCGCCGTCCCGCCAAAGGCCTGCCGATTTGAGTTCAGCCTCGACCAGAGGCAGCAATCGCTCGGCGGGCAGGTGGCGCAGGTATTCGCTGTTCATCCAGGCGAGCTTATCGAGATCGAACACGGCATTCGATTTGGAGACGGCTTC